>PARF01000031.1 GCA_002709915.1 Roseibacillus sp.
CCTCTTTGTCGGTTCCAGCAGGTTCTCCAGCAGGTTCTCCAGCAGGTTCTCCGGCAGGTTCTCCGGCAGGTTCTCCGGCAGGTTCTCCGGCAGGTTCTCCGGCAGGTTCTCCAGCAGGAGTCTCCTGAGTTGGGTTATTTTGTGCCGAGGATGCAGGGGGGTCTTGCGGAGATTCTGCGGTTTTGTCCTGATTGCAGCTGGCAAGAGCCGCTGCGAATACGATGGAGGAGATGATACCACGAAGTTTCATACTTGGTTCGTCTAGCCTGCCCGCGGGCATTTGTAAACCAATCCACGTTTGCAATTGGCCCGTTGCAATCGCTCCGGATCCCTGTCAGGAGGAGTTTTAGGGGTAAAACGAGCTGATAATAAGATCTAACAGCGCTATTTTAGATGGAACTCCATGTGGCCAGATGGCCGCCCTATATTACGGATGCTGGCTGTGGTGTTCTTGAGTTTGACAACTCGGGGTCGACGGTGCCTCATACCGCCGTCCCATGAATGTGAAAACCCCCTTGCGAGCAAAAAGAGGATTTACCTTGATAGAAGTCTTGGTCGTCGTTGCGATCATACTGACCCTCGGGGCGCTCACTTTTGTTGGAGTGGGTAAGATTACGACCGCGGCTCACAAGGCGGGATCCATATCGGACATCAAGCAGCTAAGTGCCATTTCTCTTGCAGGAGCTGGCGATAACAATGGGATCTTCCCAAGGGCCCACTTTGCGACCGACACCGGAGGTCTTCCCTTTTGGTTTAGCTGGGAGTGGAGAGAAGAAAATGGAATCACCCGTGATCTCGCGTATAACGCAGCCAACAAGCGGTGGACAACGGAAGGCAAGGATCGAAGTCAGAACGACATGGATCTTTGGAATTACGGTGGAGTAGATGAAGGTTCGTCCTCTTTATTTTCCTACGCGTGCGTGATTGATGATCCGGTCTGGTCCGGGAATGGCGAGTTTGTACCACCGGAGCCTGCTGAGTGGGCGCGAATTCGCGATGACGTCTACAGTGAAGATGATGAAACCTACCGGTTTACTCCCACTCGCACTGGGCAAAAGGTGGCGTATCCGATCCTCTGGGTTGACCTCGCCGTTGTGTGGAACAGCAAGTCCCTTGGTAATTATGAGGAAGATGAGAAATTCAAGGGGGTTCACCTTGGTTACATGGATGGCCATGTCGAGTGGCACCAGGGGACTCAAGTCCGGAGGCGATTCAGCAGCCCTGGTCTGACCTTGTTCTGGTAGTCCGTGTTACCTTCCGAGGCACCACCACACAGCCGAGAGAGGAGCTGGTCTTTGTGCCGTTTTGGAGAAAACGGACTAACAGGAAGAGGGTCTACACCTCGCTGGCGGCGTCACTGACCTTCCTCGCCTTCTTGATTATGCTTGCCACGGTTTCGGATGGCTGAGCTCCCTTGCTGATCCAACCGTCTGCCTTTTGGAGATCAAGAGTGTAGTTTGCGCCCGGCAGAAGCGGATCATAAGTTCCGATTTGCTCGATGTAGCGAGCGTCCCGGCGCTTGCGGCTGTCGACAGCCACAATTTTGTAGTAGGGCTTATTCTTGGTGCCTTTGCGTGTAAGTCTGAGAGCTACCATGTCCTTTTTGGCGTGGGGCGGCGGAACTTGGAGGAATTCCTCCTGTTTGCCAAGGAATTTTGATGGGAAAGGGAGCTCAACAGGCGAAAATGCCTATTTGAGGCGGCCCAGAGCACTTTTTAGCGAATCAAGGCGTAGTTATATTGGATTCAGAATGATTTCCCGCGCAAGCCACTTCTCTTCGTGCTCGATAAATATAATTATACACTGGTATTTCAGGTGATACTGACGGCGGGGACCAAGGCTGATTTCGACTGAAAGGGTCACTTCATAGCGACCGCTCTTGTCTGAATGCAGGTTGATAAGGGGTTTGCCCTTGCTGATGGCGCAGGACATCACGTTGTTATGAAAGTCCCTCAGCGATTGTGCTGCCTGAACATGATTAAAGCTGCCGGAATCTACCGGGTAGGGAGCTTGAAGTTTGAAGGTTGGAGCAAGGAGTCCGACAAGAAGATCAGCTTTCTCGCTCGGTGTTGTCCTGCTCAGGGCGCCTTTTTCCAAGCAGTCTAAAAGGCGGTGGGCTTGCCTTTTGACAGTTTGCTCCGGGCTTGATCTCCACAGGAGGTAGGAAGTTCCCAGAATCGTAAGAATCACAAACCCAAGGATGATGAGCCTTGGGTTCATCGTCCCGGGAGCAGCTGAAAGCAAAACCCCTTGAGATACTCGGTCTCTGGTATGGTGGGGAGGACAGGATGGTCTGGACGCTGGCTGTAGGATTCAACAAGGCGCAATGTCCGGCGGGCGTCTACCGCAGCGTCTCGCACGTTATTGAGAAACAATTCCCGGGTAACATGGTGTGAGCAGGAGAAAGTAGCAAGGTAGCCGTCATGATTAAGAAGCTTGAGAGCCCGGAGATGAATCTCCTTGTACCCACGCATTGCATCATTGAGGGCCTTTTTGCTACGGGTGAAAGAGGGAGGGTCAAGAATGATGAGGTCAAAGGTTTCGTCACAATTTTTCAGGTAGTCGAAAGCGTTTGCTTCAATCGCGCTAATCTCCAGTTCGTTGAGTTCGGCATTGTTGGTAGCGTTGGAAACAGCTTCGTCTGAAATGTCGACACAGGTGACGCTCGCAGCGCCGGCGCGGGCGCAGGCGAGCCCGAAGCCGCCTTGGTTGCTGAAGCAATCGAGGACCTTTTTGCCTTCTGCCAGTTCCGAGACTTTCCGGTAAGTATCGATTTGGTCCAGGTAGAGTCCGGTTTTCTGTCCGGTAAGCAGGGTAGATTTGAATTTGAGGTTTCCGTGCTCCAGTGTGACAGGGTCCGGATCTTTACCTGCGGCGACAAAATTGGACATCTCCAGCCCCTCTGCCTTTCGCATCGGGGAGTCATTGCGAACTACGATGGATTCCGGGGAGAGGAGCTCCTGCACGACGTTGACTATGAGGTCTATCCGCTGATCCATCGCGAGGGTAAGGGTCTGGATGACAAGGTGACGGTCATACCGATCTACGATGAGCCCGGGCAGACCATCAGACTCGCTCCACGCGAGGCGGCAGAGGAGGGGATCGACGGGAAGCCTTTCCCGGAGAGAAAATGCGAGTTTCAGACGGCGGAGGAAGAAATCCTTGTCGAGGTCCTGTTTTCGTCGTGAAAAACGGCGGGCTACAATCTGAGAATTTGGGTTATAAATCGCACTTCCAAGCGGTTTGTCTTTAAAATCCTTCAGGGAAATAACCTCGCCTGGTTGAGGATTCCCAAAGGATTTCTTGATTTCGGAGGCGTAGACCCAGTCGTGACCGTGAAAGATGCGGGAGCGGGGTTTTATGACAAGACCGGGCATGAAGTAGTAAATTGGAGGGAAATTTATCTTGAAAGCTGGCGAGCAGACCCTTAGGCCGTACCCACCTTATGGGTAAGCAGTATAACAAGGTTCAAAAACGTCGACGCCGAAAGCAGTATTTCAAACGGAGGCGGGAGCAAATCAAATCGAATATCGCCTTGAAGAAGTCTTCGGCGATCAAGAGTGGGTCGGCAAAGAAAGCGGCGAAGAAGGCAGCAAAGAAGGCCGTCAAGAAGACGGCAAAGAAAGCGGTGAAAAAAACCGCTAAAAAGGCAGCCAAGAAAGCCACGAAAAAAGCCACAACAAAAATCGCTCCGAAGAACGCTGCGGAAAAGCCAGCGGAGAGTTCTGCTCCTGAGGCTCCTTCAGAGAGTAAAGAGTCTCCTTCTGATTAGGTCGCTTGGAGTGACCTTCGTGGCACTCATAGTGTGATTTTGCGAGTTTCCTCATGAGGGAAGAAGTCCGTCCAGCGACGATCGGTGGCGTGCTACGATGGGGGTTGAAATACATGGTGGCCGCGTGGGTCGTCGCCCTCCTTGCTATTCTGGGGGCTGGTCTCTTTAAGCGGAAGGCGGTCGAAGAGGCTGAGCCATCGCTTGTGGTTGCGATGCTCGAGAGGTTGGAAGAGGACGACCGGTGCAACGCAATTCTTGCTATTTCTCCTGATCTGCAGAGGCAGTTGGAAGCGGTTGAATTGATGCCAGAGCGTAGGCCTCTTCACGGCGTTCCTGTTTTGGTGAAGGACAATATTGATGTCAAAGGGATGGCCACTACGGCGGGGTCGCGTGCGCTGTTGAATAATCATGCAGAATCAGATTCTCCGGTGGTCGCAAATATTAGGAGTGCAGGAGCTCTGATTGCGGGCAAAACGAATCTTTCGGAATGGGCTAACTTCCGGTCGACGGCATCAACGAGCGGCTGGAGCAGTGTAGGTGGGCTGACAACCAACCCCTTTGATTCTTCCTGCAGCGCATGTGGCTCAAGCTCGGGGAGTGGTGCGGCTGTGGGATCCGGACTTGTAGACATCGCCATTGGAACCGAGACAGACGGATCAATAACCTGTCCGGCAGCAATGTGCGGAATCGTCGGACTGAAACCAACCGTGGGGTTGCTTTCGTGCGATGGGATCGTTCCTATCTCGGCCAGTCAGGATACACCCGGGCCAATGACCCGCACTGTAAGACTGGCTGCTTTGGCCTTAGGGGCCATGGCTGGAGGAGACTCATCTGACTACGAGGCATCTCTGAATGTGAGAGCGCTTGAAGGAATCAGACTAGGTGTTCTGAATCCCCTTGCCGGAATGTATGACGACTCTGTTTCAGCTGCCTTTGACGCTGCTCGGGAAACTCTGGAACGGGCGGGTGCAATACTCGTTGAAATCCATGATCTTCCCGACCTGAGAAAAATCAGTGAGCTTGAGTGGGAGATTCTTCTCCGGGAATTCAAGCGAGACCTGAATGTTTATCTTTCAGGAAGGCCTCCTTCCGTCACCACGAGGACACTTGCGGATATCATCGCGTACAACAAATCCCACGCTTCAGTGGTTATGCCCCATTTCGGGCAGGATATCTTTGAGCAATCGGAGGAAACCAAAGGTGGGGAAGATCCGGAACTGCCAGGACTTGTTGCAGAGGCAAGGCGGCTTGCGGGGAGGGAAGGAATTGACCGGCTCCTCGCTGAACATCAATGCGTGGCCTTGATTGCTCCGACTACAGGGAGGGCGTTTCCAGTCAATCTTAAGGGGGGAGACGAATTTCAGGGAGCCTGCACGACGCTTCCGGCCGTATCCGGATATCCTCATCTCACAGTGCCTATGGGAAGGGCAGATGGTTTGCCAGTTGGATTATCCTTCATGGGGCCTCAATTCTCGGAAGCACGCCTTCTGGCCATGGGTTATGCTTTCGAGCAGAAGCGAAAGAAATGAACCCGTGGCTGTGAGGGGAGATAACGACTGGGTTCCTTCTCTGGATTTGACCTTGGCGGGTTCCCGGGAGATGCTGATTTCAATGCGCAGGAAGATGAGCTGGTTTTCTTTTGCCGTAATTGCGGCGAGGTCTTTTCTGCAGCTCCGTGAGACCCGGAGGAGAATTATTTTCTACACGATTGTGGCACTCCTCGCAGTGTTTGCGCTTGGAAACTGGCCCCTTGCTTCCTGGCTGGAGGAGGCACCGCTCAGATTTCTGTTCTACTGGGCGGGATGTGCCTTTCTCGCCATCTTCCTCTTCCTTCTGGGCCTCTATGATTTTCTGCGGATTATCAAGGAGTATAAGGATGTGCGCGGGAAGCTTCGCTAGAATGTCAGCGGAGGTCACCGGATTCCTGACAAAGACAAACTAAATTACCCACCATGAGATTGTGAGCCGCTGGATTAACGAATTTCTTGAGTTGTTACGTTTCCCAAGTGTTTCAACGGATTCCCGCTTCGATTCGGACGTCAAGGCCTGTGCCGAGTGGCTGTCATCCCGGATGATCACCGCGGGGCTGGAGGGTCACGTCCATGAGACTGAAGGGCACCCGGTGGTGATTGGCCGTAACAAGCATGAGTCTGGCAGGCCGACCGTCCTTGTCTATGGACACTACGACGTCCAGCCGGTTGATCCTCTGGAACTCTGGGATAGTGATCCCTTTGAGCCAGTAATCCGTGACGGAAAGATATGGGCTCGCGGAGCGACGGACAATAAGGGGCAGTTTTTTTCGCACCTTTGCGGTATCGCGGAAACGATCGAAGAAAGGGGTGTCTTACCGGTAAACCTCATCATTCTGCTGGAGGGAGAGGAAGAGGTGGGATCTCCCAATTTGCGCCCATTCCTTGAGGAGCATCGATCAGAGCTGGCCTGTGATGTTGTCGTAGTTTCCGACACGGGAATGGTAGCCCCGGGTGTTCCCACCATGACCTATGGGCTGCGTGGAATTACGTGCTGTGAGGTGTCGGTGCGAGGTCCAGCCCGTGATCTGCATTCCGGTGTCTACGGTGGTGCTGTGGCTAATCCTGCTGCTGTTATTGGGCAACTGGTGGCAAGTCTGCACGATCGCGATGGGCGAGTGGCGATAGAGGGTTTCTACGATGATGTGGCACCCCTCGAAGAATGGGAACGAGAGATGTGGACGGGGGTTCCTGGAATGGGGGATGACGATCTCCTCACCGTGACAGGCTCGCCCCAGCTGGTCGGAGAGAGTGGGTTTACCTCGGCGGAACGGCTCTGGGCGCGTCCGACTGCTGAGGTGAATGGGATCTGGGGTGGCTACCAGGGTGAAGGATCAAAAACGGTGCTGCCTTCGGAGGCGTTTGCAAAACTTTCATTCCGGCTCGTTCCTCGTCAGTTTCCTGTGGATATAATGGATAAGGTTGAGGCTCACCTCAGGGATCATTGTCCCCCGGGAGTATCTCTGGAGGTCATGCGTGGTCATCACGGACAGGCGTATCATACAGACCCGCACTCCTCGTATGGCAATGCTGCTCAAGCAGCGTTGGAAGACACGTTTGGAACCGCGCCATGGCTGATCCGAGAAGGGGGAAGTATCCCCATCGTCCAAGACTTCAAGGAGGTTCTTGGGGTCGATACCCTCTTGCTTGGACTCGCGCTTCCGGATTGCCAGATTCATTCGCCCAATGAAAACTTTACGGTTGCTAATTTTGAGGCGGGGATACGTCTTAACCGGGTGCTTTTCGAGAAACTTGCCGCGACTGGAATGGGGTCATGAGAGAAGATGATTCATCAGGTAAGCGCGATTTTATTCGTGAGATCATCTCGAACGACCTGAGGACCGGAAAGCATGATAAAATCGTAACCCGATTTCCTCCGGAGCCCAATGGCTACCTGCACCTTGGACACGCCAAGGCGATCTGTCTTGGCTGGGGTATCGCGCAGGAAAATGCCGCTACAGGGTCGGAATTTCATCTGCGGTTTGATGATACCAACCCTTCCAAGGAAGAGCAGGAGTATGTCGATAGCATTCAGGAGGATGTGAAGTGGCTTGGATGCGACTGGGGAAAGCACATGTATTTCGCCAGCGACTATTTTGAGTTCTTCTACGACTGTGCGATGCATCTGATTAAGCAGGGAAAGGCCTTTGTAGATGAGCAATCTCCCGATGAGATCCGTGCCGCTCATGGATCTGTGGCCGAGGAGGGGAAGGAATCGCCTTATCGTGACCGGTCGGTTGAGGAAAATGTGGCCCTTTTCAAAAAAATGCGTTCCGGTGATTTTGGGAATGGGGAGGCTGTTTTACGGGCCAAGATTGACATGGGCTCGCCCAACATGCACATGCGAGATCCAATTATTTACCGGGTCCTGCATGAAGCTCACCATAATACCGGAGACAAGTGGTGCATCTATCCGATGTATGATTTTGCCCACCCTCTTGAGGATGCTCACGAGCACGTTACCCACTCGCTGTGCACGTTGGAATTTGAGGTTCACCGGCCTGTGTACAACTGGGTTATTGAAAATTGTCCGGTGCCAGCAATACCTCGGCAGATTGAGTTTTCACGATTGACCCTCAACTACACCGTTGTGAGCAAGCGAAAGCTTCTACAGCTCGTGGAGGAGAAAAAAGTGGACGCCTGGGATGATCCCCGGATGCCCACGCTTTCGGGTGTTCGGCGTCGCGGCTTTCCCGCTGAGGCGATACGTAATTTCTGCACTGATGTCGGAATCACCAAGTTCAAAGGAGTCACGGATGTGGCGAGGCTTGAAAATGAGGTGCGAAAGTTGCTGAACCGGGATGCACCCCGGCGAATGGCAGTTCTCAACCCACTCAAGCTTGTGCTGGTGAACATGGAAGCTGGTAGTAAGGAGGAAGTCGAAGCGAAGAATAATCCGGAAGACGACGCGGCAGGCTCCCGGAAACTAACCTTGGGACGGGATCTTTGGATAGAGCGGGACGACTTTTTAGTGGAAGCTCCAAAGAAATACTTTCGCCTTGCCCCCGGCCGCGCAGTTCGACTCAGGGGAGGGTATATTGTGCAGTATGTAGATCATAAGATCGATTCGAACACCGGTGAAGTTTCCGAAGTTCATGTAGAGTTTATTCCAAATACGATCGGGCAGTCCCCTCCTGAAGGGATTGTCTGCAAGGCCGCTATTCACTGGGTAAATGCTTCTCAAGCTGAAAACGCTGAGGTGCGTCTTTACGATCGCCTCTTTGATGATGAGAGTCCTGAGACCGCGGAGGGTGGGTTCATGTCGGTTTTGAATCCGAATTCACTCAAGGTAATTGAGGGTGCAAAATTAGAACCCGGGCTGTCCGCGGAGGCACCGGGTTTTATTTGTCAGTTTGAGCGTCTGGGATACTTTTGCGCAGATTCACGTGATCATCTTCCGGGATCTCACGCCGTCTTCAACCGGACCATCGGGTTACGCGATTCGTGGGCAAAAAAGTAGGGTTATGGATTCTCCAGTTACCGTGATTGCGGTTAAAGTGGCTGCAGAAAGATACACCTTCCCGAGTCAATTAGAGTGCCTTTTGATCTCGGAAACCTAATTAAAATGGGGCTGTCTTGAGGATTGGCTGAGTTTGTTTTTAGAGGATACAAACTAGCAAAAGGCCTTATTTACCGTCCTTGCAGCGCTGTTCCGGCGTCGGGTACTGAAGATATTTTGAGTAAACAAAAAGGCCGGTAATCCGAACAAAACATTTATTCATATGCACTGATAATGTCCGAGCTCTGATGGCTTTGCTCCTTCGACTGCTCCGGGCTCATGAAAACAAACCTTTCCTTTGCAGCATGCGTTCTTCTTTTCACCGTGAATGCCGTAGGCGCTGGCGTCTCGGCAGACTCTGAGCCCCTGCTTCAAGGATCAGCCCTCGATTATCGTCATGAACGGAGGGAAGAACTTTTCCTCGCCCCAGTAAACCCAGGACTGTCACTCGATCCCATTCGGAGCGAAATTGCCTATCCTCATGTAAATGCGACTTTAGGGGGCGATCTTTGCCGATTACAGAACCGGCATAAGCCGAGTCGTAAGGTTCAGCGCAGTCCTCATTACCTCGAAGTGGAGCTCGCCCGCGTTGATCAAAATCTTATCAGGGCTCGTCGGGCTGGACTCAGTCCGTGGCTGCTCTTGTTGCTGCCACTGTTACTTTGGTCACGCAGCTTTCGGCGTAGGGAAGATGGATGAAATTTGAGCAGGAACGATTTAACCGGTGAATCGACCTTTCGATTGGACCACCCTTTAAACAAGAAAAGCGGCGGCATCAATCACCCGCCATTTTGCCGGCATCGAGAGCGGAGTTCAGCTGGTCTTCAGTGAGGCCAAGTTCCTCAAGACGTTCAGAGCACAACTCTCGGACCGTTCTTCCAGATTCGACGGACTCCTTTGCGATGTGGCTAGCCTTATCGTAGCCGATAACGGGTGCCAGTGAGGTCACCATGGAAAGTGAATACTCGATGAGCTCATTGCATCGGTCGACCTGAGCTTCGATTCCCTCAACACACTTCGTTCTGAAAATGCCGCAGACGTTTGTGAGGAGGCGAATGCTTTCCATCACGCATTTCGCCATCACGGGCATCATCACGTTGAGCTCGAAATGCCCATTCGCGCCGCACCACGTGACAGTCGAATGATTGCCAAAAACACGAGCAGCGACCATGGTGACTGCTTCGCTCATGACCGGATTGACCTTTCCCGGCATGATGGAGGATCCAGGTTGAGTTGCAGGTAGCGAGATCTCACCAATCGAGCATCGTGGTCCCGAGCCGAGGAGTCGAATATCGTTAGCGATCTTGTAGAGACTGGCTGCGATGGTGTTGAGGTGTCCGTGGCATTCAAGGAGAGCATCTTTTCCAGACTGAGCCTCAAAATGATTTTCAGCCTCTCGGAACTCGATTTCTGTCTTCTCTGCGATGAAGGCGATGGCTTTCGGAGGAAAGTCGGGATGGCAGTTCAGTCCGGTGCCAACTGCGGTTCCTCCCAGCGCGAGTTCGTGGAGGGCCTTAAGCGCTTTGTGTGCACGATCTGTGGCTCTGGTAAGTTGCATGGCGTAACCACCAAATTCCTGCCCGAGACGAACCGGGGTCGCATCCATGAGGTGCGTGCGTCCGATTTTGAGCACTTCATGAAATTCCGAGGCCTTCGTCTGAAGGCTGTCGCGGAGTGCCGTCAGGGCCGGAAGCAGATCCTCCTTGAGGGCCACCCCTGCGGCGATGTGCATCGCGGTGGGGAAGGTGTCATTCGATGACTGTCCCTGGTTCACATGGTCGTTGGGGTGGACGGGTTTGGCCTCTCTGTCCGCGCCTATCTCTACCCCGGCTATTTGCGCGCAGCGGTTGGCGATCACCTCGTTGGCATTCATATTGGTCGAGGTTCCAGATCCCGTTTGATAAACATCAACGGGGAACTGATCATCGAGCTTTCCCTCATAAACCTCCCGGGCTGCCTGCTCAATGAGGGGAGTTTTGTCCGGGGGAATATGGCCCAGCTCGCCGTTGACACGTGCAGCTGCCCATTTGATCAGTCCAAAAGCATGAATGACCCCTGATTCAACGGGTTCGTTGGAGATTGGAAAGTTCAGGACCGCCCGCTGCGTGGAAGCTCCATAGAGGGCCTCGGCAGGAACTGGCATTTCTCCCATTGAGTCTCGTTCTAGGCGAGTATCGCTCATAGTCCTAGAACTACGCCGCGAGATCCCTGTTGCAAGTAACGAGTGCAGAGGAATATTTGGAAACCGGTGGCTAAAACCCGGTTTCCACGCTTCTGACCGAGACAAATGGCCTTATCGAAGAAAAAACCCTTGAATCGGCCCGGAATCCACGTAAGACCCCCCCTCCCATGGCAAAGAAGTGCTGGATAGAGCGAAATAAGCGCAAGCAGAAGACGGTCGACAAGTTCAAGGACCTTCGGCACAAGCTGAAGAAGGAGAAGGACTATATTGGCCTCAGCATGCTGCCAAGGGACGCAAGTCCCACCCGCGTGGTCAATCGCTGTGAAGTGACCGGTCGCCGCAGGGCCTTTCTTCGCCGCTTCAGACTCTCCCGGATCACCTTCCGCGAAATGGCATCCGCAGGGTTGCTTCCTGGCGTGACAAAATCGAGCTGGTAGGTTAATTCCTCTGGTTCCAAGTGCAGTGGTAATAAAACCCTGCCGACCGCTCTCCAGATGCCCCTCTACGAGTATCTCTCTGAAAATCCAGGTGATTCTTCCAGAAGCTGCATTCGCTGCTCCCGTGGTTTCGAGTTGAGGCGACCAGTTGAACGGCCCGCTCTTGAGTCGTGTCCGTTATGCAAGAATCCGGTCCGCAAGGTCGTCAGCCGGGTCCATTCGCCTCGGGTCGCAAAACCTTTTTCTGCAAAGGCCGCTAAGAATGCCGGCTTCACTGTCCTCGAAAAACGGGACGAAGGCGTTTTTGAAAAGTTGTAGGGGTGCCCCTTCATGAGTTTGTCCAACCCATTTATGCTAGCGAGTGGCTCAGAGATTCCGACAAGTCTCCCCGGTTGGAATGAGCTCCTTTTGTATCTTACGGGGATCTTCATCTTCCTGGTTCTTAATGCGTTTTTCGTGGCGGTGGAGTTTGCTCTCGTCAAGGTGCGCAAAAGTCAGGTCCTTGAGGCTCAGAGCAAAGGAGCTCGTGACTCGCATCTTGCCCTCAGAGCTCTCTCGAAGCTGGATGGCTACCTTTCTGCAGGTCAGCTGGGAATCACGGTCGCCTCACTCGTGCTGGGTATGCTCGGAGAGCCGCTTGTCTTCAAGCTAGTTGCTCCTCTTCTCCATGAAACCGGATGGCACCCTGTAGCGATTAAGTTGACCTCCTTCGTGATAGCCGCAGCCTCGTTCTCGTACATCCACGTGGTGGTGGGGGAGCAGGTGCCAAAGGTTCTCGCCATCCGCAAGGCGCTGCCCACAACGCTCTGGTTAATTCGGCCGCTTCATTGGTTTTATTGGAGCTTCGGATGGGCTATCTGGATCATCAACGGATCAGCGGGGTGGATTCTGCGTCGGTTTTTCAAGGTGGATCCTACAGGACATGATGAAGTTCACAGCGCAGAAGAGCTCGCCCAGCTTGTCGAGGAGAGTGAGAAACATGCGGAGGTGACCACTACCGAGCGCGAAATCCTCATCAACGCTCTGGCGTTGAATGAGCTCAAGGTGCTCGACGTCATGATTCCACGAGGAGAGGTGATTGTCTTTGATCTCAAGGAGACTCCTCAGACCAATCTTTCCCGTGCGATCGAGACACAGCATACGCGCTTCCCGCTGGTAGAAGGACATTTAGATCGCACTCTCGGGATGATTCATCTTAAAGATCTTCTTGCAGTTTCAGATCATACGGAATCAGACCTGCGCGAGTTCCGACGCGATATGCCCACAGTCCCAGGTACCATGCGTTTGGACACTCTGCTAACTCTCTTTCTCAGGGAGAGGTCTCATCTCGCGCTGGTCGTGAACGAATTTGGTGATCCCATGGGAGTTGTGTTTCTTGATAACGTTCTCGAAAAACTGGTGGGAGATATCCGCGATGAATTTGATACTGAACCTCAGCAGGTCACAGTCTCAAATACCGATCGCATCCTGGTAGCGGGTTCCCTTCCGTTGAGTGAGCTGGAAGCCCATGTGACCTCTCCAGGACTCGAGGTGGCCGAGTCCACAACGGTTGGTGGCTACCTTTCTGACAAGCTTGGGCGCCTGCCGGTCGTGGGAGATCGGGTAGAGTCAGGGGACTATCAGATTGAGGTCACGGAGGCTGATGAGCGCCGGGTCAAGGAAGTGGCGTTCGTGCGACGGTCCGAATCCGAAGATGAGAGCTCATCCTGACTGCTCTCTGAAGGGTTTGAGAGAGGCTCTTTACGCGTGTTCAAGAAGGATAGAGTCGACCGCCTTCTCAACCTGAAAGGTGTCAGAGAAGATCACGAGGGGGGTCCCGACGGGAACATCACGGCGGTTGCGCAGCGTGGTAATTGCTCCCGCGATTGTTTCTCGGGGTTTCTCCTGAAACGGAATAACGAAGGGGCGAACTCCACGTGAGAGGGAGAGTCCCCGGCAGACTCTCGTCTCCGGAGTGAAGGCGTAGATCGGCCCCCGCGGCCGCAGAAGGGCAGCTTGGTGTGCCGTGGCGCCACTCCGGGTAAAGACAACAAGGGCGGCATCCGGGATGGAGTCAGTGAGTCCGACAGCAGCTTTGACCGCCCTCTGACGTTTGGTAGGGAGGTCCGCATCCCGGGCATATCCGAGCCCTCCAGACCGTTCGATCCTGCGAGCCACACGGTCGAGGACTTCAATGCAGCGGCGAGGATGGCGTCCAACGGAGGTTTCCCCGGATACCATCAGGGCGTCCGCCTCTTCATAAACAGCATTGGCACAGTCGGTGACCTCGGCCCTCGTGGGAGTAGGATTGTCGATCATGGACTCAAGAAGGTGGGTGGCGACAATGACTCGGCGCCCAAGCTCGTGACATCGTTTGACGATTCGCCGCTGGATGATGGGCAGTTCCTCGATATGCACCTCGATTCCCAGATCCCCCCGGGCCACCATCACGAGGTCAGAGGCCTGGACGATGTCATCAAGGTGTTTGATGGCTTCCTGGTCTTCCAGTTTTGAGATGATCTGGGCATGGCCTCCAGATTGCTCGATCTCGGCCCTTAACTCCCGGACGTGGTCTCCGTCCCTTACGAAAGAGCCCGCAACAAAGTCCGCGTTGCACTCCGTGGCCAACTTGATGTCGGCCCGATCCTTCTCGGTGAGGGCAGGCAGGTTCAATCTGACCCCGGGCAGGTTGATATGGCGCCTCGACCCTAGCTGACCATCGGTTCTTACCGTGCAGGTGATACGATCCTCGTCGATCGCTTTTACCTTCATGATCATACTTCCATTATCAACCAGCAGGGAATCACCCTCGGAAACATCCTCAATAATTCCACTGTAGTTGACGGTGGTAGACAAAGGGATTCGGGGTTCACTCTCGCGGCACCGGAACTCAACCTCGTCTCCTTCCTTGAGAGAGAAGGTTTCAGGTAAAGTGCCAGTGCGAATTGAGGGGCCCTGCAGATCGAAAAGTAGGCCGACCGTACGTCCTCTCGGGGCATCGCTGGCGGCTTCCCGCACAAGGTTGGAAACCATCCTGGCCCAATCGTGGGAGGCATGGCTCATATTAAGACGGAAGGTGTCGGCCCCGGCCACGACGAGTTCCCGGATCGATTCGAGGGTCTCCGTTGCTGGTCCAAGGGTCGCAAGTAATCGTGTTCTCCTCACTCAATCATCCTGTCGCGCCACGACCATGCGGACAAGAGCAATGGGCTAAAAGCCCTACAAAAGGGCGGAGAGGTGATTCGCCTCAAAGAAATTCTCCACGAATTATTCAGGGCAAGATGAAGAGGAATCGAAAATTCCCCGCTTGGCTCAATCATTATGATGATGCCAAAGTAGCTGGAGACCTTGAATGATTCTTTCGTGCCGTATTCTTTTCACGGGGAGTGCTATCGCCCTTGTTTCTTTTGCGCTGGGTGAGCCCCGCTGGAGGCAAAGCTACGACGCGGGTTACATCGACCAGTCGGGCGCCTATGCCGGGGGGTCCGAGATCATGCACCTCGTGGCGCACAAGGGTAAGATGTATGCTGCCAATGGTTATTGGGTTGACGCGCGTTGGGTCATTCCTCCGGAGGGGCGGAAGCAGAGCGCCCAAGTCCTTCGCCTCGATCAGGCAGACGGAGAATGGCAGGTTGACCTGGACACGGGAAAGACCAATGGAATGGGACTGGAGTATATGAAAGGAAACGTCCTCAAGTCCGTGACGTTTACCCGAGACAGGAGCGGTGGTTTGCTTGTCCAGCCACGCAGGCTTCTCGTCATGGCTGCGGGAGCTAATTTTGAGAAGGGAGGAGCGGTTTCGGTCTGGGTTCGGGATGATGAAAACGAAAATTGGGTCCACAATCTCGTGCGACACGGGTCCAGCGCAGGTGGGATCCGCTGGGTGCCCAGGGACATGGAAGTGCATCGGGACAAGGTGACCGGGGTAGAGAGACTCTTTCTTTCACTTGGGAACCCCGGGATTATCTCAGGCACCTACGATGAGAGCCTTCCGGGGAAAATAAGGTGGGAGCGCCACCTTGAGCACCCCTTTCTTTCCGAGGGATCCTTCAGAACGAGACCCCTTGGTATCACGCGGGCCAATAACTCGCTGTTCTTTTCCGAGGGAGGTGCGATCTACCAGCGTGTTGATGGAGTGCCGGCTCGCTACCGTGTGGTTCTGGATCTTCATGAGGATACCGATACAGACGTGGGTGGTATCCGGGGGTTGAGTGCGGTCAGGAATCCGAGGGGGGGAGGGGAATCCCTCTTGTTTATCTGGGCCCCGGGCGCCCGCTCTGCGAGTCAGGTTAAACGGCTGGACCCGGATGGCAGGGGAGGATTCACGCTGCATGATGAGGTGAGTATTTTGGATCTGATGAGCAGGAAGCTGGGGGTGGAGGTGAGCTACACCTTGGGTGCTCACAACATGATGTATCCAGTCGTTGATCCGGGCACCGGAGAAACGATCCACATTGTGGGCTTTCAGGGGAATATTCGTGGAAAGAATGAACTGCGCTGGAAGGGGAGCGCGCTTTACGGCGGAGCGATGTACGCAGTCCGACGAGGAGACCTGAGTTACACGCTGCACGAGATCAATAACGAATACAAACCAGGCAAGCCGGTTCTGGTTTCGCCGAGAGCCTTCTGCCTTTCTCCTTTCTCCGATAATGGCATCTATATCGGGGGTCACGATGCGAGTCGTAAGATATCGGATGACATGGCTTGGATTTTTGAGGCGCCCCTGGAGGTTGCTCTGGGCCAGACGAAAGGGAGAGACGCGGAGCTGATCGAAAAGGAGTCTCTGCGCTCTCCGCGCCTTATGAACGGTCCACTTCATGAGTTGCGGATCTATTCCGCGGCCGAGGGCAGGCATGGGGATCTGATCAAGCGCTTCAAGGATCATACCGACCGGATTTTTCGCAGGCATAAGTTGGAGGCGTTGGGCTACTGGATCCCTACCGGGGGCCCTGCCAAGAAACGGCGAAGGTTGGTCTACCTGCTTAGACACGAATCTCGCTACGATGCCTATCGGAACTGGGTAAATTTCTCCAACGACCGGGAATGGGAGCGAGTACTGGATAAACCCGAGTTTCAGGGACTGCTGGCGAAGAAACCGGAAAGTGTCTTCCTGAATGAGAAGCCGTATTCCCGCCTCCGGGAGGTTGCGATCAAGCAACCGGGAGGCATTTATGAATTGCGCATTTACGCGGAAGATCGAGGAGAGACCACAGCTCTGGAAAACTGGTTCGAAGGGCAACTGAGGCCCCTGTTTTCCAAGCATGGAATGAGAGAGATTGGATCGTGGGCCCCGTTTGATAAACCCTCCTCAGGAACATCTTTTTTCAGCCTGCTCTACCACAAGGATCGTGACCAGGTAGAGGCCGCTTGGAAGGGACTTCACCGGGATCTTTCTTCAAAGCAGGAGGCGGTCAACGAGGATTTCCTGTCGACACAGTCGGATGTGATCTTTCTCCGCGCTCTCGGCTTTTCGCCTCTTAAGTAGATCCATCCTGATCTGATGAATCTTTGATCGGTCGCGAGGAGTAAATCTCTTATTATGGTCCAGGAGGTAAGGATCCGCCCTGATTTCTGCCCTAAACTCCGTGTTTTGCGGGAAATTGATCTATGAGATACTCAGGATGAAAACGCGTTTTACGGCGTCTACGATCGGACAGGAACTTGGATGGATCTGGATTCAGACGATACGCGAAGATGCTGGTCTGGAGGTGACATCCGTGGAATTAATCGATAGGAATGGGAATTAAAACTATGAGGTTACACCTTATTTGGGGCATCGCAGCGATGGCGGCCTTCGGCGTCGGTTACTTTGTCCTGCCCTCGTCATCAGAAAAAGGGCGCGTCTCTATTCCCCGGAGCGGAGAGCGGGCGGGTTCCAAATCGGGGTTGGAAGATGAGAGAGATGGTTCCCGGGTTCGGAGAGGTGAGATGGCTGGCGCAGGTCTTGGGGCAGGAGCTAAAGAGGGTATTTCCAGCATCCTTTCGCAAAAAATAGTTCTTAGTGAGAGTGAGATCACAAATCTGGGGGAGACCTTCCGGGGCTCGTCTGATCCGGTAGCGAAGCGTCTGGCATTCTCCAAATTGCTACAGGGTTTAACGGCTGAAAATGCTCTACTGATCAGGGGAGAGATCGAGGGACAGGATCACCGGAGTGCTGAGTTTCAGGAATTTCACTACGCTTGGGGAGCGGTGGCCGGAGTGGACGCGATCATGTTCGGGATCGACACGGAAGAGGATGATATGAAGCCAGCTCTGGCGGGGTGGGCGGGGGTTAACCCAGGAGAGGCGATGGCATGGATCGAGGGTCTGGACATGGAAAATGATGCTCGCTTTGATCCCCTTCTCAAGGACCGGAAACTAGAGATCAACGGTTTGCGCCATCACCTTGTTTCAGGGGTCATCGAGGGCTTGGCAGATACGGACCCCGGACAGGCGGCGGAATTCGTTGAGAGGATGGTTTCCAACGGACTGGCCCACCCGGGGCACATGCATATCGTCACGGGAGAGGTGCTCCGGGCTGCGGAGAATCCACTGGAAGCGTCCACATGGGCAGACGGACTTCCGGAGGGAAGAATGCGTAATGAGGCCCTCGGTCGGGTGGCAGATCACTTTGCGGGGCGAGATCCTGCCGGCACTGCCCAGTGGGCTGAGGGATTTGTGAGTGAACCTGGAATGGAGAGAGTCTTTTGGGAAGTGGGCGCGAACTGGGCTGGGCGAGACCCTGAGGCAGCTTTGAATTGGGCTACCAACCTGCCCGAGGGCGAAAACCGGCAGGTCGGCATGAGGGGAAGTTTGAATTCATGGGCGCGCAGGGACCCAACGGCAGCAGGAGAGTATCTTCAGAAGATGCCGGCTTCACCGATGCGGGACGCGGCAGTGGCAGGCTACAGTACTCATGTGGTCTGGGAAGATCCTACGGCTGCCATGAGTTGGGCGGAGTCTATTGCTGCTCCAGAACAGCGTCAGGAGGTCATGGTCGAAGTCGCTCGTTCGTGGAGGCGAAGAGGTGGTCAAGGTTTGACGGAGTGGCTCAGCGCCTCAGGGCTGTCAGCTGATGTGCAGGAATCGATCATGAGCTCAAGGGACAGGAGGCGGCGATGAAGTTGTCAGGGCTTCCGAGGAAAGCTGTGATTGCCCATCTGCCATGGGCTGTCGTCACGACCGGTGCGCTCATACTGGGAGCGCAGCTGGCGGACAACGGTCAGGACAAGGATTACCGAACGGTAAGGATTCCGAACTCCATAGAGCGGACAAATAGTTCCGGAGAAGTAGCAGAGAGCGAGGCACATGTGTATGTTCCTCTTCCCGGGGTGAAACCTACAAAGTCCGCGGACCTGGTGCCATTGGCTGGTCAGGCGAAAAGCATGACCGGGTTGATGCGGTCCAGGAATCGGCAGGCTGCTCAGCGCCTTATTGCGCGGAATGCCTCAGCTGCGATGAACCAGAGGGGGCCGCTGGGCAAAAAGGAAATCACATCCCTCATAGCGCAGGCTGTGAAGGGTTCAAAAGCGGTGGACCGCCGAAGAGCATTCGACCGGATTCTGGAGGAGATGCAGTCCTCGACCTTCAATCGGGAGCAGGCTTTCATGATGAGAGGGGCAATGGCCCAGGCTGGGGTGGATGGTAAGTTATGGCAGCTCTTTGACTATTCCTGGGGGGCGAATGATCCTGCCACTGCCATTGCCCATCTAGATGAAATCCCAGACCATTACTTCGAGGGTTTTCTGGGCAATATGATCCCGGGCCTGGCTAGCGTGGATCCACAGGCGGCCATTGAAGTGTTCTCAGGGCTCGAGCCTGCGGTGGCGTCCCGGGTGGAGAGGCGCCTTCTTGAAGGGCTGGTCGATAACGATGTCATGGTTGCAACGGATTTTATCTTTGAGACTACAGATCTGAATAATTTTGACTGGCGGCCAATGGATACCCTTACGCGTGAAATCGCACGTGACGGTGGGATGGCGGAGACTCTGGAATGGGCTGCGGAGCTTCCCGACGGACCTTTGAGGTCGAGCGCTTGGAGTGCGGCGTATGCGGCTTGGGCGTCCCAGAATCCTGAGGGAGCGATCGAGTCGATCATGGCCATGGATACCTCTCACGAGAGAAATATGGCGCTGAATGGCTTTACTGCCGCCTTTGCGCACTCAGATGGCTCTCTGGCGGTTGAGTGGGCCAATGAAATTTCCGAGCCTCGCGTCCGGGAAGGTGCCCTGATGCGGGCGTTCCGACAATTCCATCGCCAAGATCCACAGGCAGCGGCTCAATCCTTCGTTTCGATTGATCTACCGCCGAACGTCTGGCAGGAGGCGACGGGTCAGGCGTGGTCGGGCGTCAATGCAGGTGATCACGGAGGGGCTGGTGGCGCAGCTGCAGGGGGCACATCTCCTGAATCGAACTAGAGCCGGCTACTTAGTCATGAAGAAGGTGATGATGAAGCATGCAGGGCTTGGGCTCTTTTCTCAGGTGAAGAGAGAGGCGAGCATGCTCTTCATGGTGGCAGCTTTACTGGTGGGAGGCCATGCCGGAGCCAGTAAGCCTGCTCCGACTCCAGGACATCCGACCCTTCTCAGCCCTCATTCTGATCCTATCGCTGTTCATGGGGGGCAGGTATTTGTGGTGAACACGCCTGCAGACACCCTCGATGTTGTTGATGCTTCGAGCGCGCAGGTCGTTGCTCGGATCCCTACGGGAATTGATCCGGTTTCGGTAAAGGTGAGGCCCGACGGAGATGAAATCTGGGTGAGTAATCACCTTTCAGATTCGGTGAGCGTCATCGACAATAATTCGGAGAGTCCAACCTATCTTTCGATCGTTGCGACCATTCAGGATATTGACCTGAACAGGAAATCGACCCGGTTTGATGAGCCAGTGGGAATCGCTTTCGCGAATAACGCCAAAGCCTACGTAGCGCTCTCATCGACAAATCGAATTGCGGTTATAGACGTGAATTCCCGTAAAGTCGTCAGTCATCTTCATATTCCGGCCCAAGAACCGCGGGCAATGAAAGTCCGTGGTGGAAGGCTCTACGTCATCCCCTTTGAGTCCAATAACCAGACCCAGCTCTCTGGCGGAAAGCCTGAGGATCTCGATGGGAAGCTGGTTACTTTCGATGCAAGGAAGCTGGCCAGCTCCTTCGATTCGGTGGGTTTTACAGTGGATGTGGTAAAACAGCCAAAAATTCCAGATAAGGACCTCTTCATCTTCGATACGCAGACTGATAAGCTGGTGTCCACGGTGGAGACCCTGGGGACGTCCTTGTTCGGTCTGACGGTTGATGCTTCCGAGAATGTCTACGTCGCTAACACCGACGCACGAAACCACATTAACGGAAAGGCTGGAACCGCGAAGCATGGACTGAAGGAGCTGGATAATCGGCCCTACTTGAATCGAGTCACAAAAGTGTCGGCCGGAGGAGAGGTCGAGTTTTTCGAGCTCAATCCTCTGCCTCCACGACAGCCGAATCGTAAAGAAGCGGTGGCGACACCATTCGCAGTGAAAGCGAGCCGTGACGGAGATGTTCTCTTTCTGACCGGTGCCGGGAGTGATGTGCTGCTTGCTCTTTCCATGAAAACGGGCGAAGTCGTGGCCAAAGCCAAGGTAGGCTCGGTTCCCAGGGGCGTCGCGCTGGAAGAAGACGCCAGTGGTAAGCCGGTTAGGGCATGGGTGATGAACGCTGTCTCAAACAGTGTGTCAAAAGTTGCGATTGCGGGGAACTCAGTGCTACAGGTAGAGCAGACCATCCAGCTCCATGATCCAACTCCACCCGTTTACAAGGAGGGACGGATGGCCTTTAACACGGCGCGGGCCTCTTCGAATGGGACGTTTTCCTGTGCCAGTTGTCATGCGGACGGTCATACCGACCACCTCCTCTGGGTTCTTGATACGCCGCATCTCGTGGGTGCGGATCAGATCGAGCCTCGCCTTTCACAAACCTTGCGCGGTCTTCGGGGGACCGCGCCATATCACTGGGACGGAGTTCCCGGTGATCCCTACGGGGGACGCAATGCGGCCTCGCGAAAAGACCTTCCTCCGAACGCAGATATTAACAAGCCGGAAAGCGCAGTCCGCCACGTGATTGATGGCTCAATGGCTACGACGATGCTCGCACATGGCAGCGAGGTGACGAATGACGAGGAAAAACCGGGATATCTGACCGCCAGAGAGAGGGACGCCATGGCGGTGTTCCTTCTCAACCTGTCCCATATGCCAACCAGAGGGCGGGCTTACAGTGATCGGCTTTCCGAAAAGGCCCTGACGGGATTTGAGCGGTTTCACGTCACGGGAGCCCGGGACCGGAAGAATCTGAATACCAGTGTCTGTGGGAGTTGCCACACCCTGCCGTATCTTGCGACGGATCAGGAGTCGATGAACGTTCCCAGTTTCCGGGGGGCTCTTGATCGGTTCATCACTCAGGCGCAGGGGCGTAATAGTGTAATCGACCTCGGTGGAGTTCAGGAGGTGGCGGAGGATGGATTTCCCGAGGAGGAAGTCTGGAAAAGGATGCTGAACATGGGTGAGCATGGGAGGCTTTGGCCGGTGATCGATATGTTCAAGGAGTCCAGCATGGGTTTTTCCGGGGCTTTCGCCAGACAGGTAACCTTGAGCGCGGAAACTTCAGAGAATTTGCTTACTCAGGACATCGTCTCCGCCCTCGAACGGAGCGCACGAGAGGGAAGCGTTGTGCTGGGAGTGAATGGATGCTTTCACGGTTCTGAGGGCACTCGACGTGTGAAGTTCTACTTTGCTGAAGGAGCTTATCATGCGATGGGGGGAGGACCGGTCCTGAGCCGGAAGGAGCTGTTTGAGCTCGCTACGGCTGAATCATTTACGGGAACATTTACCGGATACCATGGAGAGGACGTGATCTCACCTCCGCCAGCGCTTTGGACCGCTGGAGTCTTGCACAAGCAGCGAGGCGCACAGCTCTTCCCGCGAATCAATGAGAAGCAGCGTTCCATGACTATCAGCGCTCTTTATCTGAGAGACGGAGCGAGTCTTCTGGTAGATGGCAAAAAAGTGCGAGGAACGATTGAGGAAGCGGGAAAGGATCTCGTGGAGATTCGGTTAGAGAGCCTCCCGGAAAAGGGCCTTCGAATGCTGCAGGTGCAGAATCCGGGAAGCTACTTGAGTAATGAGTTCATCTTCTTCGTAGAGTCCGAGGACGAAGCGGTAGAGCGTTATCAGAAAGAGCCTGATTATCATCTTACCACCGTTCTGAACTCTGCCCTGATCAATAATCATCCAGCAGAGGCGAGGATCCTGATGGATGCAGGAGCAGATTTAAACATGCCCCATGAGCATTTTAACAAAGAACGGCCACCGCTCATTATCGCTGCGCATTATGGAAGGACCTTGATGGTGAAGGAGCTACTGAGGCGTGGAGCAGATCCGAATATCCGAACCAAGAATGGGGACACGGCCTTGCACCGGGCTGCTCATATGGGACGACTGGAAATCTGCATTATGCTGCTGCGAGCGGGTGCCGACCCGTCGCTTGTCGACAATAAGGAAAAACGCCCGGTAAATCTGATTGGTCACTTCAACAGACCCGGGCATTTCGAGAAATACCATGCCCCTCACAACGTGAATTTGACCCTCGATCACCGACGCTATCTCCGCGAGAGCCCGGCGGTGAGAAAGGTATTGGAGTCCTCTGCATTCAAAAAGCGCCCGAATGTGGTTCTGCTGCTGGCTGACGACCTCGGCTCCAAGGATATTGGGTGTTACGGGGGGCCTGTACATACGCCTGCCTTGGACAAACTGGCGGCGCGTGGAGTCCGCTTTCGTAACTTTCATGCAGGAGCCCCGGTGTGCTCGCCCTCAAGGGCCACCTTCCTCACGGGACGGCAGCATTTACGCACCGGAGTGTATCACGTGATTCAGGATCATGAGCATGACATGCACCTCTTGGAGAGAGAGGTGACGATCGCCGAGTTACTCAGATCCAATGGCTACCAGACTGTGCATCTCGGTAAGTGGCACGTTGGTGCTCCTTTTCGGGGGAGAGATAAGCCCAGTCTGAACGACCACGGTTTTGATTACTGGTTAGCCACTGATAATAACGCCAGTCCGAGCCATCGAAACCCGTCTAACTTTTACCGCAATGGTAAGAGAGTAGGAAAGCTGGAGGGGTATGCCTGTCAGATTCTCGCCGACGAGGCGATCATGTGGCTTGAGAAAGAACGAAATAAAGAGGCCCCGTTTTTCCTCAATATCTGGTTCCAGGAACCCCACGATCCAATTGCGGCTCCGGATGAGATCGTGGCTCGCTATGGGGCCCTAGACGATCCAGCTGCCATCTATTCTGCGACCATCGAGAATACGGACCGTGCTATCGCCCGTCTGGTCGCCAAACTTGAGGAGCTAGGGGAGCTGAACAATACTCTGATTGTCTATACTTCTGACCACGGAAGCTACCGGGAAGATCGGAATGGAGGTCTCCGTGGTAACAAGGGATCGCAGTTTCAGGGAGGACTTCTCACTCCTGGTATTTTCTTCTGGCCAGATGGGTTTGACGGTCAGCGGCTGGAAGACCAACCAGCGGGATCTGTCGATCTGCTGCCAACCTTGTGCGGGCTTCTCCGGGTGGCTCGGCCTCGCGGCGTTCATCTGGATGGTAGCGATCTGTCTCCTTTGCTGACCAAGTCTGGTAAGTTCGAGCGGAGCCAGCCTCTCTTCTGGAGCTGGCCGACGGGGCAGCCGAGTGCTTCAGTCAGGGAGGGTAATTATACCCTGATGGGATACCGGGCGCACGAATACAGGAGTAAAAAGGACCGAGAAACGATCGAGATGTTGGTGAAGCGCATTCATCCCCTTGTGGAGAAAGAGATGAAGCGCAAGGTTGGGAGACGAGAGCTCTTTTCTCTGATTTTCAACAGTAGTTTTAAAGCTCGCTCTACTGAGACTCTGCGGCGGGAACTTGTTCAAAGGAATGGATTTCAGGAATCGTGGAGTAAAGCGATCAAGGAGAAGGCGGTAAATTTCAGAAAGTTTGAGCTGTATGATTTGAAGAGTGACCCCCGGCAGCTCACGAATATCGCCACCAGAGAACCCGAAATAACGGAACGCTTGAAGAGGGAGTTACTGCGAATCAATGCCAGTGTCCTTGCTGATGCTCCGATCTGGGGCGATCAGAAAATGGAGTTGAATAAAGAGAATGAGACCTTGGAGCAGTTACTCGTCAGGTTGAGCAGCCATGATCTTCCTGCCGCCTATAAGGTTGCCGTGCATCAGAAGTATGTCGACCGGCGGATTGCGGAGATGGAGCCCACTCAGAGGCCACTGGTTGGGGCGCTCTGGAAGGAACAACAGCGTCTGCACCCGAATATGAAAAATCGGGGCCACTCATTTATCCGAATTCTCGAGTATGTCGCTGGCGGAGGACAAATACCCAGAAAGCGAGAAGAGCGTGACGAGTGACCTCGTCAGGAGGGCTACATCCAGTTCGTCGCGGGTCGGGATTGAACTGGCGGATCGGGAGGGATTCGAACCCTCGATACCCTTTTGGGGTATACTCCCTTAGCAGGGGAGCGCTTTCGACCACTCAGCCACCGATCCGTTCTTTCGCTCGTTATGATGAGTGCGGAGAGAGGGAAACCATAGGGAGGGAGATTCGTCAATGGTGAGAAAGTGATATCGCTGAATTTTCGTGTCATATCGATTGTCCAGACTATGAAGGGGCGTGCGGTTTTATTCCCAGTTATCCCCATTGCTTGTCGTGATAATGATCCTTACCGGATCAATCACTAGTTGTGGTCTATCNGGCAAAGGTAAACNTTCGGGTACGATAGCGTCGCAGTCGGATGATGATACGCACAACCCAGATGGGGCTGGGAAGGNAGAGGCTGCTCCAATGAGGATCGTCGGTGAAATTGTCTCGGTGCATCCGGACGAAAAATTCGTCCTGGTCAAAAGATTTCTGCAAGCTGGCCCTTTCGGGACGAGCGATCTGATCGCATCGATCAGTCGGGACGGAACAACGAGCTCCCTTATCCTAACCGGAGAGAAGCTAGGGCGCTTTTATGCAGCGGACATACAGACGGGAAATCCCTCGAGAGGCGATGTAGTTGTAATAAGGCAAACTGACAGAGCTGGGGACCTGACTGAGAGTCCGGAGCCGGACTCCAAGATCCAAAACGTTACGCAGTAGCGCGGTTTTTAAAAAAAAGACCGCAAATTCAGGCCCTTAAGAGAGCTTTATTGCCCCTTAGAGCCCGATTACCTACTTTTTTTTAATTAGACTCTTGAAAAGTTTATAAAAATTGGAATATCCTTCTCCCGAAGCTGCTGAGCACCCAAACCTACCAAATATCATCATAGTCGAATAGTCATGAAATCAAGCACAGCCAACCAATCAAGAGGTGCAGTNCAAGCGGACGCTGATCGTCTTGCGGACTTTGTCCTCTTCACACAGCGCTCCTGCATTCTCAACCTCTCGAATGAGCTTAACCGCGGTAACATTTCTTTCCCCCAGTTTTTCCTGCTCGCTTACCTTTCGAGTGAGGATTACCTGACGATGTCCGACATCGCCAAAAAGATGGGCCATTCTACAGCTGCCGCCACCGGACTTGTCGATCGGCTCGAGAAGCTCGGCTACGTCGAGCGAGTGCATGCTGCTGAGGACCGCCGTAAGATCATGGTTCGGATTACCCACAAGGGTACTGAGCTTGTTGCTCACATGCGCAAGGAAATCGCTACTAATCTCGCGGATATCATGTCTGAAATGGACGAAGAAGAGGCTGAGACCCTTGATCACGCCCGGCGTGTGGTGACCCGCTAGGTAATTAATTTTCCACCATCTGTGCCGGGGAAACTTGGCACGATGCAGATGCCCCCGTTATGGTTCTATCCGTGACGGGGGCTCTTTCTTTTCTGGACGGGGTGCGTGCTCGAGGCGGAGTCAGTGCCTGCTTCGTGCCCAGAATACCGGAGGTTACGGTATCGCGAGATAAATGGGATACCCTCGAAAAGCTCCAGCCAGCGCACGAGGAGGCAGTAAAGGCTCTTGGTTTCAACTGGAATAATCTCTGGAGAGCAGAACAGGTTCATGGAGATTTGGTTATGGAGGTTCCGGCAGAGGGGGTAGAGAGGAAAATCGTGAAAGGAGCGGACGGTTTGGTAACATGCGGAAGGGAAGGCGTTCTTCTTGGTATTTATGTGGCCGATTGTGCGGCAGTGTATATCTGTGATTGCCGATCTGGAGCCCTTGGCCTGGTTCACTCTGGCAGAAAAGGCACGGAACAGGCTGTCGTTGTGAGAGCTATCGAGAAAATGTGCGCGGCCTATGGATCCGACCCCCGTAATCTGGAGGTGGCGATCTCTCCCTGCATAAGGCCCCCGCTGTATGAGGTAGATCTCTCTTCTCTGCTCCAGGAGCAATTGATNGAAGCGGGAATTCCCTCCGGGCAGATAGTCTCAAGTGGAGAATGTACGGGTGCTCACGTCGACAGGTTTTATTCCTACCGGGTAGAGAAGGGAAACACAGGACGAATGCTGGCGCTTCTCGGCCGCAGGATGAACAATGCGCTGCCGGTATGACCGTTTTTGCCCCAGCGAAGCTCAACTTTTCTCTGCAGATTCTCGGCAAAAGAGAAGATGGATTTCATGAGCTCGAGACCCTGATGGTTCCTGTGGCAGGACTGTGTGATCGTCTTGAGATCAATCGCTCAGNGTCTTTTGAGCTTGAGACAGGTAGCGCGGAGGTTGGACCAGTTGAAGATAATCTCGTGACGAGAGCTCTGCGCCTGTTTGAAAAGAGCACGGGGCGTAGATGCCCGTATCATATCAAGCTCGAGAAGCGTATTCCTTCGGGAGCGGGTCTCGGTGGTGGAAGCAGTGATGCGGCAGCAGTCCTTCGAGCTCTGAACGATGTCGAGAAGGTAGATTTCAGTGATGCTGAGTTGGAGGAGATGGCTGCGCTCCTCGGATCGGATGTGCCTTTTTTCCTCCGAGAGTCGCCATGCTGGTGCCGAGGTAGGGGTGAGGTTTTGGAGGAGACCACCCTGCTCGCGCAGGAGGTTGTTCTTCTCAAGCCAGCCTTCTCCGTCAATACNGTAGACGCTTACCGGAGGTGGTCAGAATCTACGAACCTCTCCGGTGTCTCCTACGATCCCCAGCGAGTAGATGACTTGCGGATGGTTAACGATTTGGAGCGCCCAGCATTTGCAAGATTCCCCTTCCTCGCTGAATTGAAGATGTGGCTGCTTGACCGCCATGAGGTAAAGGGTGCCATGATGAGTGGTTCGGGTGCGACCGTATTTGCAATTCTGAAGGAGGGAGTGAGAGCCACGGATTTGGTGGCAGACGCTAAGAAAGAACTGGATCCTAAGCTCTGGTGGTGGNCTGGGTCCACGTCTGCTCCGATCAGGACGGGCTGACCATTGCGTAGATAGTTGTTCCGGGGGGAACGTCCTCAAGACCAGTCTCCGCGGGGCGAAGTCCACAATCGTTATCATGCAGGAACATGATGATTGCATCGTCGCCATGATTCTCGAAAAAATTCTGGAGGCCGAATACNTCTGTCAGGAGCGTCTTCACGATGCGGCCACCACTTGAGTGGAGCTTTTCAAGTTTCTGGAATGTAGGCTCTCCGCTGAAGCAGATTCTACCTCTGCGATGAGCTGCGACAGAGGTGGAGGGATGATGATCCTTATCAGAAGTAGGGATTTGCCACACGTTGGACTTACCGAAGATATGAGCATACTCATGGGTGGCCAGAGAGTTTACCTCATCATTGGCGGTTCCCGCGACGAGCTGGTTTATACCCGGGAACTCCATGTTTTCTTCCACGTGCTCTGACAGAATATTCGCACGAGTTGCGTGAAGGCCTGCCAGTCTGGCGGCTGCTATATTGTCGTAGCGTGTGTCTAGCAGGATAACAGGGTGCCCATCTTCGTTAAGAGTGGATGCGATTTCGCGAATCCATGGATCGGCCCCCGCGAAGAGGACGCCATCATCTGCTGGAGGGGCTACGCCTAGTGAAAGGGCGAGACGCCTCGCGCTGAGACCGTAGAAGAACACGGTCCCAATGATGATCATGAAAACGGTTGGGACCATCTGGTTTGCCTGTTCTACGATTTCCAGAGCGAGAGATCCATCGTGGGCAGCATGGCCGAATTCAATGGCAAAGACAGAGGTGACCGCCGCAGCAACGATTCCCCTTGGAGCTAGCGCCGCGAGAAAGGAACGCTCACGGAAATTTAGATTCCCAGAAGCAAGGCACGAGAGATAAACGGAAGCTGGTCGAACGACGATGATCAGANTTGCGAGAAATATCAGACTGGGGACGGCGACCGAGGAAAGATCGGCGGGATCAATACGGCCAGCGAGGACGATGAATAAAACCGAGATGATAAGGACTCGAAGGTTTTCATTAAACTCCAGAATTTTACGGACTGAGACGGATTTCTGGTTGGCAAGGGCGATTCCGAGGACGGTGACGGTGAGGAGGCCGGACTCCTCTTGGAAAGAATTGGAAGCGGCAAAGGCTGCAGCGACTATCGCGAGCAGGAATACACTTTCGAGAAATTCCGGGATATAGTGCCGTTTCAGAAGGAACTCGATGATCTTGGCGATAATCAGGGCAAGAACGATACCAACCAGCACTGTTTTGATCAGGGCGATAAGCACCGCGCTCCCGGCAGATTGAAGTCCNCCCGCAACGGCAGCCTGAAAAACAAGAACGGCAAGGATTGCTCCGATGGGATCAACAACGATTCCTTCCCATTTCACGATGGAGGAAATCTTTCGAGAAGGTTTGATGACTCGCAGGAGTGGTCCGACGACGGTAGGTCCGGTGACAACAAGTATCGCTCCGAGCAGAGCTGCGACCCGCCAGTTCCACTGGAAGATGATAGCTGCGCCGACGCTGCTGAGAATAAAGGCAATACCAACTCCCAGCGTGCAGAGGCGGAGGATGGGGGCTCCAGCTTGTTTGAGCTCGGAGAATTTCAGGGTAAGGCCTCCTTCAAAAAGGATGACTGCAACAAAAAGGCTTACAACCGCGAGGAGGGTANCTGTTTCTCCTCCCAGGTAGGCGTCAATCTGTGCTCCAGTGGTTATGGAAAGTCCAAAGCCGAAGGNGAGTAGAATGAGAATGGAGGGTATTTTCAGGCGCCACGCGAGCCATTGAGCAAGAATGCCCAAGGCCAGAACGAGGGCGAGATAGACAACCGGAGTCACAGCGGAAGTGTGGGGAAATCGAGGCTGATANAGAACCCCTAATTCTCTCAGCCTCGCATTCTGGCCGGAATCATGTATTTGGCAAGGAGCGGCAGATGGCCGGTGGGTANAATTTGAAAAGTTCGTTGTTCCCATGAGCGTCCAGAGAGGGCACCTATTGGTTGTGCCAAACCGCTTCTATCAGGAATTCGATTTCGAGAGATTGTCGGGCGCTCTCCCTGCAGAGGGCGATTTCCGGAGCCCTTTCCAAGNCGATCGTGACCGAGTACTTCATACCACTGCTTTTCGGCGCCTGCAGAATAAGACNCAGGTTTTCTGGAGTGGGGAATATGATTTCTATCGAACAAGGCTGACTCACTCACTCGAGGTCGCCCAGATAGGGCGCTCTATTTGCGGCTGGCTGCTCGCTTCTACTGATGACTTTTCGCCGGAACACACGATTGATGCGGATTTGGTTGAGGCTGTATGCCTCTCCCATGACCTCGGTCATCCGCCGTTTGGGCATGCGGGGGAAAGGTCTCTCAATCACTTTATGGCACCTTACGGAGGATTCGAGGGAAATGCTCAGACTCTCAGACTTCTCACGGAANGTATTTTTTCGCAGCGGCGGACAGGGATGGACCCCTCCCGGGCTTTCGTGGATGGAATCCTCAAATATAAGTCAGGGTGGGGAGAGCTGAAGGGTCTTCAAGGCAAAGAGCCTGCGAATCACTTTATTTACGACGAACAGTCGCACTACACCGAGTGGACACTGGGAGGGCGGGAATTTCCGGGAGAGATGGTAGCTGGAAAGGTGCGAGATGGGTTCAAGTCGGTGGAATGTCAGGTCATGGATTGGGCTGATGATACCGCCTATTCGCTGAACGATCTGGCGGATAGCGTTCGCGCAGGTTTTCTCAATGAGGAATCAGTTCGTCACTGGGCGGAAAGAAAGGGATTAGAGTCGGGCGCGGACAGTCCCTTGGGCGATTTAATCCGGGCGATCAGCCGGGGCCGGATAGATTCTTTCGTGGGCCATCGGATCGGCTTGTATGTAAGAGCGGTCAAAGTGCAGGAAACCGAGAATTTTCTGAGCGGAGAAAGTAATCGTTACCGCTTTCGCCTCGTGGTTGATGAGACGACGCAGGCAGAAAGTGAAATCTTTAAACGACTCGCTTTTGAAGTCGTCTTTCTCTCGACCCAGCTCAAGCAGCTCGAGCATAAGGGTAGTATGATGCTGAGGAGATTATGGGAGCTATTCCACCTCCGCTACGTAGATCAGCAGCCTGTGGATGGTCAGTTTTTTCAATTGCTGCCGGCCGAACAGGTTGAGGAGATTGAGAGCGTTGAAACCGCTGGAGAACGAGCACGACTGGTTTGTGATTTTCTGGCAGGAATGACTGATGGTTATGCGGTGCGGATGTATCAGAGGCTATTTTCTCNTGGNTTCGGTTCCATTGGTGATATCGTTGGATAGAGATCAAAACGGAAAACGCCCCGGCTCGTCAGAGCGCGGGGCGTTCAATAAAGCTTCTGTATAAAGCTTTCTGGTTAGGAGCCTTTGGCTTCTTTCCAGTCCTTACAGACGAATTTCTTAGCCGTCTTTCCGAGGGCCTTCACTACGTCTTCCTTGCTGATGCCACCCTTCTCAGCCATCACGATGATGGTCTGGGTCTTGGGTGCTTTACCGGCTTTGATCTCGACAGTCTTAACGCCTGCGAGGCTCTTGAGCGACGAACTGACGCTCCGCTTACATCCGGCTCAAGTGACACCCGTGAAGGTGGCCTCGTATTTGACGTCCGCGCCATAGGCGACGCCCAACAGCATAACCGCCAGAAAGGCGATGAGGTGATGTACTTTCATTGTTCTAGAACAGATGGGGTTGACCATCCACCGACATCTTACGTGTGAAATTCCAAACCTCAATCGCATGTTAAGGTCGTTCGCAAAGTGGTCTTTTGAGTCGTATTCATCTAATCATTAATGATTTATGAGTTTATAAGGATATGGAAACGCCAATAAATATTCGCTGAAAAGGGTTTTTTGGGCTTCAAGGGCAGGAAAAAGAGGGAGCGTTCTCCCCCGTGGGAACAAACNGGAACATTCTGAGCCAAGGCTAATCGTAAGTCATAAGCCAGGCGGCAAGATCGGCAATATCCTGATNGGTCAGACCCAGAGTTCCCGGATCATACATGAGGGAGCGTTTAAATCCCTGTCGCTTTTCGATCCGCTCTCTGGGTATCAGCTGAGTTTGTCCGCCCGCAGACTGGATTACAACCGGGGGAGAATCATTACGACCGAGGTCACTGTTGTTGAAGGCGATGCCGTGTATTCGTTCCCCGTTCTTCAGGAGTATCTCCGTTCCTCCGTAGCCGAGTGCGATCTCGGCTGATGGGTCTGCGATTGCGCGAATGATTGCCTCTTTTCCCTGATTCCGTGCCCAACCCCGGAGGTCAGGTCCATAGTCTGTTCCGAGGTCTTCGATCTTGTGACATAGGATACATTTCGCGCTCACCAGTTTCCCGCGGACAGGGTCTCCTTGAAGATTGAAGATCTCATTTGCGTCAGGTGTTGGGGTAGCTGGAAGCGGAACTGGAGAGGATGAGATTACCAACGATTCCGGATCATAAATATTTCTCTCCTTGAGTGCCTCACGAAGGTTGTATTTAGACCACTCACCTGTGACGTTACGCATGAGCCATGCAGTAGCCTCTCCCGCGAGGGTAGATCCGGGAGTGGCGAGCTCAAGCATAACCCTGGCGGCCTTCTCATCATCAATAAACGCGATGGACTCTACCGCGAACTTTCTCTTATCGAGACTCAGGGAACGGTCGAGAGCCCGCTTCTTGAGGGCGTCGATTGAGGCGGGACCCCATAGCCGCCATGTCAGACGGGCAAAGGACTCGGGCCAGTCAGATGGCGGGCCCGGTTGTAGCTTCTGTCTCAGGGCTTTCCAGATCGCGCTCTCCTTGTTCGCTGCGCCAAGGCCGATTGCTTCCAGCGAATTCTTGTCTTCGGTGTCACATCGCCGGGCAAGCTCAACAAAAATTTCGGCAGTCTCAGCAGCAGGAAGATCTCTCAGGGAAAGTGCGACTTCCCGGCGGACCTGTGGAGAGGGATCAGCGGCTAGATGTCTGGCATGGGAAAGCATGGGATGACCAGCACGGCGCAGCGCCCGATAGGCAACCATACGCTGCTGTGAATCCGTGCCCTTAAGAAGGGAGAGGCACATCTGCACTCCTTCCTGACCCAGATAAGGAAGAAGCCAGACTGCTCGTGCTGCAATCCATGGATTACGGTCGGTAAGCAGCGCCGTTACGAGGGGAAGAGCTTGTTCTCCTGCTGCACGGAGCCCGCGAAAACCAAGGTAGCGGACATTGACTGCGGGGCTTCGCAGGGCAGCGATCTGTCCAGCGAGAGTCGCCATGTCCATAGTGGGAATTACGGGTTTGAATCCGTGAGGAGCAACTCGATAAATAGTGCCTGAGAAAGAGTTGTCCATGTGTCCCGATCCGCCGACGCGTGGATCAAACCAGTCACAGAAATATATCGCGCCGTCCGGTCCTACAGTTATGTCGCTCGGTCGAAANAAGCTGGGTGCAATTTTTTCAATATCACGGTTCTTGGGCCCTCCACCCACGAAATCCGCCCCGTCGTATCTTTTTAGAGGGTTGGCTGTAAGAAAGTCGAATCGGTTAAGTTCAAAGGTGCCTGCGGNAGGTTTTGGACGGTATCCCAGAATGGTGTTGAGAGCGGTGTCACAGCTCAGGAGAGAGCCGTTCCACTTTTTTCCCAATGCGCCATTTTCATAAAAGGTGATCCCCGTGGGCGCCCCTCCACCATAAACGTCTCCGGCATCCATCGTGCCTGGGTCATCCTGCCGCCAGTGCACCCGGTCGTAGGACTGCCCGGGCCGGCGGACCGCTTTGTTTCGCTGCTTTCCGCTCCGCGTGAAATAGCCTGCGCAACCGTACTCAAGTGCGAATGACGTGCGGCATCCCTTGGGATCGTCGTTGTCATTCTGGAACATGTCTCCAAAAGAAGTAAGGATCTGCTCGTAGGAGTTACGGAGTCCGTGGCTGACGATTTCGGCTCCAGACCCGTCGGGATTCATTCGAACGGCAAATCCAGAGATCCACACATGTCCATCATCGGATGTTTTTCCAGTCGCGGAGAGATGATCCGCGGGCCAATTTGGTCCCCGACTGCCATAGGTACCTCCGAGGTAGAAGGATTTGCCAGAGTTGTCGGTGAAGACCGCGCCGCAGTTACCATTGTTGAAATAGAACTTTCCCCCCGGACCCGCTACAAGGGAATGGAGCCCATGGTCATGGTTGATGGCGTTGAATCCTGTTAGAATTACCTCTCTCTTGTCTACCTCTGGATCAAACTTCAGGTCCCGGTTAACATCGGTGTAGGCGAGAAGGTCAGGAGGTTGGGAGACATAGATGACGTTGTCAAAAACCGCTATCCCGAGTGGTGCGATAAAGCCGGTTTCCTGAACGAAGGTGTGAGACTGGTCACACTTCCCATCTCCGTTTGTATCCTGCAATACGACGACCCGGTCACCAGTTGGTCTTTGGCCATTGTTTCCCCGGTAGTTCACCCCCTCGGTAACCCATATTCGACCCTTATGATCGATGTCCATGTTGGTTGGGTTGTAGAGCTGAGGAGTGGTGGCCCAGACCGTCACTTCAAGGGATGGGTCGAGCTTGAACATTTCGGGAGGAATTGACTTAGGCGTGTGATCAGGTTTCCAGACGTCCTCTGCGGCAAGAGAGTTTGCAGCGGTAATGAAAAAGCTCAGTAGCTGGATGGGCTTCATGCTCAGAGGGTTTTTGAGTTGAGTNGCGAGAAGGCTTGGGAAGAATTCAGGTGACCAGAGGTTGCTACTTATCCTGAGATAGTTTCCAGTTCAGTTCGCCCTGGTTCCAAGGACGTGTGCGGCTCNGAAACTTTTTCCGAGTTGCAGCTACATGTGATGGGAGTATTACGCTGCCTGAGTTTCCCCACTCGCGGCGTATAAAAGTCAGGATAGAAGCCACCCATTCATCGTCGTTAGTTGCGCCAAAAGGAGCCATCAATCCCTCATAGGTATTGCCATCGAGTTCGCCTGTCAGGCCGTGCAGCATGATCTGAATGGCGGCCTCCCGGTTCTCTTCGAGGCGGGGCGACTCGGGGAGTGGAGGGGCCAGCAGATTCTTGCCATCCGGGCCCACCAGCCCTCGCCCGTCGGGGCCATGGCAGGTGGTGCAGAGCTCTCGATAGATCGCCTGCCCTCGGTCAAAAAGGAGTTCGTATTCCTCGCTCAGGGGCGTGGACTGATGGGCGAATTCCCGCCCGTGAGTTGTCAGGCCCGGCCAGGAGAACATGAAGGAAATTGCCTGAAGCTGTTCACGAATTGCTGGTTCGTTCCGTTGTTCCAGCGAGGTCAGGCCCACAGGCTTGGCCGCGAATTTGATCATCTTGGCCCGTGCCGGTTTCCGTCCGGGGGATACGACAGTGCTGGCGATTGTCTTTAGCATGAAAAGTGCTCTGGGCGCTTCTGCCTGTGCGATGAGATCCAGAAGCTTTTCGACACTGAGGGGGTCCCCTCCGGAAATTGTTCCGGTAACGCAATAGCGTTGCCACTGTTCTAGTTGGACTGCGGCCTTTTTCTCGATGAGATCACCACGATAGACAGGGTGATCGAAGAGAAGGGAGAGGAAGTCTACAAGAAATCGGCGTGGCGAGGCCACCGCCACGGCATTGAGAATTTGCTCATTCAGTGGGTCTCTCGCGATGCACCTGGCGATGAGATTTTTCCCTTCCTCGTGATTGGTCTTGCCCACCGTGAGGATGAGCTGTGTCAGGACTGAGAAATCGGGATCGTCTGGCAAGATGTTCATTCTCGTATAACATTCAGACGAATTCTTGGTCCTGAGAATCCGCTCAATAGTGCGGACGGCCGCGGTTCGAATGCGGCTGTCGCAGTCTTCCAGAGCAGTGAAGTTCGTTGCTTTATCAAGCTGACCGAGGCCATCGAGGGTCCAAAGAGCGTGGAGTCGTCCGAGCGCATCCTCATGACTCGTTGCCATTTTCCGTAGTGCGGAGGTGGCTGAGATTTCCCGTCTGGTCACAAGAAGGCTCTGAGCCNTGTCCCGCCACCAGCNGTTTGGATGAGCGAGAGTTTCCACAAGTCTGGAAGGGGTGGCACTCAGCAGCGCAGGTGGAGGGCCAGGGATAACTCNTTCTCTAACNACCCTGTATACCCGTCCACGACCGACATTTTTTTCGTATCCCGCTTTCAGGATTTCTTCGCGTAGATAATCCGTAATGTAGACTCTCTCCTGAATGATTCCGTGATACATATCCAGGATTTATAGGCAGCCGTCGGGCCCGGTCGAGAGATTGACAGGGCGAAAATTCCCATCTGTGGAGAAAATGAACTCGCCGGAGCTTTTTTCGTACCTGTTGGTTAGTTCGATATGACCTGAATCGGCGTAATGCACTGCCGATCGACGAATAAGCCGGCCCACCGGTTCACAGACGAAATAGTCTCCATCGATGCCATCGCCGAGGCGGTCCCCACGGAATACGAGCTGTCCGCAGGCGGACGTAAATGTTTTCAAGGTGCCATCCTTGGACCGAGCCATCCCGGGTCCGCTTTGCAGGTCAGGAGTCACCATTGAGGGCCAGACGCTTTGATAGTCCCCCATTCCACGGATAGCGGCGGCCATCGGTCCGCGCCGTATTTGCCTCTTGGGATCTGGTTGATGATAGCGGGGAGGTACGAACAGCGCGATTGCAGGAGTGCCGTTGGTCGAGAAAAGGAGTCGTCCCTCATTGTTGCGAGTCAGGCCCCATTGTCCGACCACAATAACTCCTTCACTTTGTAGTTCACGATTAGTCAGCCGGTAGCGTCGACCGTGCTGGGAAACATGAATCCAGTTGTCCATTCCCCACAGCAGGCCATTAGCCTTATGCTCGACATTACTGGAGCGCATGGAGAATCGGTCAAAGACCTTTTTTCTGGTATCCGCGATCCCATCCCCGTCCAGATCTCTGCAATACCAGAGGTCCGGGGGCTCCCCAACCAGTAGGCCATCATCAACGGGGAGGATGGTTCTGGGCTCTACCAGTCCGTCGAGGTAGACCGAGTGCCGGTCCATCCTGCCGTCGCCATCGGTGTCTTCATGAAGGGAGATTCTACCAACGGGATCCTGAGCTCCGGTTCCGTCGATATCCTGCATGTATCNACGCATTTCGGCCACGAACATTCGCCCGTTCCCGTCCCACGCGATGGCAACTGGTTCGCGGATTTGGGGTTCAGAGAGAACAAGTTCGAGTCGGTAGCCTGCTGGAAGCTTGATATGCTCCATCGCCTTTTCCGGCGGAAGAGGACGGAGAGTCGGACTCTTTTCGACCAGTCGGATGGGAGGTGCCGCCTGCCCCATCACGGCGGNAAGCGCAATGGGAAAGCACACGATCCAGAAGGTTCTCATGGGTTACTTNAATGCTGCACTCTGAAGGTCGAAGATCAAGTGAACCTTCGGGGCTCTACTACCCCAGCTCATAGTAGTCACGATACGGTTTAGGATGCTAACCGCCTTATAATCTGCTACTAAGATCTTTTCGTTATGATTGAGGGTTTTGGGAAATTAAGGCACTAAAAGAGTCTGGTCTGACGTCGAGATGGGAAAGATCCGCACATTTCATTATTTTCGTCCTCTGGAGAAAGGTCGGATGGATTTCCATCCGGAAGAATCTCTGCGGTGCGATAATATCGAGATCGAGGTGATTGACCGCTTCAAAGAGAACCTTGAATTGCTGGTCGTTCCCGTGCGGANTCTTGGAAGAATCGATGAGGTCCTCGCAGATGTGGGCCTCAACACTTCCCGTGACTTTTTCGAGGAGCAATGCCGGGAGGTGATATCGGTTCCTGAGAAGCACTTTAATGAGCAGACGGGGCAAGGGCTTCTGACTTTCAGGGTCTACTTCAGAAACCTTCCCGATTCGCTTGCTTCAATCAATGGAGGGGCCTTGGTGGTCCTCTGTCTGCACCCGCTGAAGGAGAGGGATCAGGCGGGAAGAAGAGATTACAGAATAGCCGGATATGCTCACGTAAACAGTTTCGATTACATGGACNATGCTTCCGGTGTGTTGTGCCCTTCCTATTATTACAATCTTCTCCGGGTAAGCACTTTCAGCGAAAACGGAAAGGCGCTCTATCGGCAATGTGGAATGTTCGCGACTATATTTTCCATATTCGATGAGCTCACCAAGATCAACGGTGTGAATGTCGGATACGCCAACTTCGGAAAGGACAACCGGGGGATGCAGAGATCCATGGAGACACTCTCCCGCTTGTTCAGGAAAGGATACGATCAGTTCCCTGTAGATTCCTACATCAAGATCAACCGTCTCTTCCGGAGCAGGAGATGGAGCAAGAGGCTGNTGGATATCTCCGAGGATGATACCCGAGTAAGGAAGTTCCATGAGAAGCTTCTCGAGTGCAGAGAGATGTTCCTCCTCAACCAGTATCCCACGTATGAGTCCTTCAGAGAGATGTTTGAGAGAGTGCGATCCTACAGCACTACGAGCAGAATCTACATGCTGCCTGGGAAGAATGGGGAAATTCTTGCTGCTGCTCTGGCCATCAACTGGGGAGACTATTTTAATCTGACCCTTGAGGCGCCAAGAGGGCTATTCAAGTTGATATCCTCTTTGAAGATTACGGAGCGAATCTTATGGCCAATTCATTTCGTAGGAGAAGTGAGTGACGTCGCAAAGCTCTTGAAGGGGTTGGCTTACCTGTATGAGAAAAGGCATAAGGTTCATCTCTCTCTTATGATGTCTCAGCGAGGAGACCCTTATGCGCGGATCAAGCGAAGCGTACTTCACGATCCATTTGTCTATTTCACGATGTACAACAACGCAAAGGAGTATCAGGACCTCGAGTCATTCTGCAGGACAGAAGATGGTAGGATTTCCATTTTTACTGAAACGCCCCTAACCTGATTCTGGGATCTGTTATCCTTTAGGGCATGCAGTTTCGTGCCGTTACTTAGAACGTATCAGGTTGGAAGCNCGGCTGCAACCAAGTGTCTCAGCAGGCATCCATGAATGGAGAATTCTTCCCGAGGAAAGCCGGTAAAGTTCCTGAGAATCGCCGAGTTCGCTTTTCGGAAGGGACGGAGATTCGTCGGCTGAGGGGGCCGCGGGAAGAGGAGAGGAAGGGTATGCCATGAAACGGCTTCCTTCCGAAGGATCCTAAGGGGTGGTCTTGTGCTTCGCCTGATCCTTTTTCTGGGCGAGTAGCCACTCGTAAAGTGCGGGATTGTTGTAGGTTCGGGTCCAAGAGTCATGGCCGACCCCGGAATATATCGTGAATTTGATATCGGCTCCACCCTCCTTGAGAAGTTCGATCGTCTTCTGCTGTTCGGCAAGACGGACAACGTTGTCCCTGTCCCCATGGAATGCCCATACTGGTATTTTGGCGAAAGCTTTCTGCAGCGCCTCCTTATTCTCAATCCGGTTGCCGTGCCCACATATGGGAGCGGCGGCAGCAAAGTAGTCCGGATAACGGCTCACGATCTGATAGGTTCCAAAGCCTCCCATGCTCAGTCCTGTGATATAAATGCGGGCAGGGTCGACGTTTCCCAGCCTCTGCGTCTCAAAATTGAGAATGTTCTTCACCTTGTCTATGGGCCCCTCGGGATGCCACCAGAACGACTTTGCATGACGCCTGCCCTTATGGCTGTCATTCGGGCATTGCGGGGCGATCATGATAAACGGAAAGTGCTTTCCCTTGGCGATCAATTTTGGAGGTCCGTGAGCCAGGACCTGATCGAGGTTGTTCCCTCTCTGCCCCATCCCGTGAAGGAAGACGACAACGGGAAGATTCTCGTCCTTTTCCGCAGCACTCTTCGGGAGGTAAAGCCAGTAGGGGATGCGGTCATCCTGACTGGGAGTGACCTTGATCATTTTTCCAGCTCCGGGTTCAGCTGCGAAGGTCCCCAGATAGGATAGAAGCAGTCCGGCAAGAGTTACGGCCGTAGAGCACATTTTTGTCATAGGCGATCAGAGTTCTGGGCAGGAGATCCTCCGTCAAGTCCCNGGTGATCTAAGTAGTGGGNGGAAAGAGATCTCGTCAGGAAAAAACGGGAAGAACCGACCCGTCACATATAGGCAAAGGACGGTCTTCGAGATCATGGATTCTTTGCTCCGCAGGAATTCCAAGAGAATGGAATATGCTGGCGTGGAGGTCAGCAGGGGTAGCGGCTGCGCTATCCGGAAAGGCGCCACTCTTATCGGAGGTTCCGTAGAGCAGGCCCTCACTTACTCCGGCGCCGGCCAGTCCCACGGTGTAGACCTGGGGGTAATGATCACGGCCACCCGCGCCATTAACCTTGGGCGTGCGTCCAAATTCGGTAAGTAGGACGACGAGAGTGTCATCAATGCGACCACTTTCATGTAGATCGTCCAAGAGAGCCGAAAGTCCCTGATCCAAGGGCGGAAGCATTTGGTTTTTAAGTCGGTTGTATCCATCCGCATGAGTGTCGAAGTGGGCTCCCTTGCTGCCATTCAGGTCTCCGGCCGCAGCATAAACTGTCACAAGAGGGACTCCGGCGCCTGTAAGTCGCCGGGCAGTGAGAAGGCTTTGTCCCAAAACGTGAGATCCGTAGCGGCGATGCTGATGTGCGGGTTCATCATCAATCTTGAAGGCACGTCTGGTCTCTTCGTCCAGGAGCATATCGAAGACTCGCTGCTGATAGTGTTCGAGAGGTTCGGTGGGCTGAGCGCTGCCGGAAAGCTGAGTCAGGAGGTTCCTGCGATCTGCGAGGCGTTGCTCATTCACGCCCTCGATGAAGTCAAAGGAGAGATGCCCTGAGACCGGAGATTTCCCGTCATAAGGTTTTCCTCCATCAGGCTTCATTATTACCGGGTCATACTTCATTCCGAGGAATCCTGCATGCTGGCCGTTAGCCCATCCGCCATCATAGATCGGATAAGGAAGGGCTACATTACCGGGGAGGTTGCTCTCGGGATCGTGTCGGGCATGGGCGACCATTGATCCGATACTAGGCCAATCCTTGCGGGTCCGCGGCCAGTTCTTGTCTGGTTTGGCCGGGGCGTGACCGGTGAGGTTCCAGTAGGCTGCGGATCGATGCGAGGGAGCATCGTGGTGCATGCTGCGGATCAGGGTCATGCGATGAACCTGCTTGGAGAGCAAGGGCAGGTGCTCGCAGACATGGTAACCCGGGATGGTTGTGGGAATAGATCCGAAGGCACTCTTGATGTTACCGCCCGCATCTGGCTTGAGGTCAAAGCTGTCAATATGGCTCAGGCCACCCCACGCAAAGACGACTATACAGCTCTTGGCCTTGCCGAATCCGCTCGTCTGATGGGGCCTGATCGCTTTGGCGGTATTTGACAGTGAGAGATAGCCCGGAAGGCCCATGCCNAAGGCCCCAGCTCGAAGAAGGTCCCTGCGGGTCAGGNAAGCGGGCTTTTTAAATCGGCGCTTACTCATCNATGTGTTTGCTTCCGGCTAGCTGCATTTTGTCGACTCGTGGAATTCGGGTGGGCATGAAACCGTNTGCGACTCTTAAGTATCGCATACTCCCGGCCTTGATATAAGCGGGAAATCCGCTTTCGGGTGGGGGCTGGGTAGTCCGACGATGCGACCTGAGGCCTTCTTTCCTCTCGTCAGTTTCCTGTAATCTCGCCACGGTTGAGAAATGAATTTCGGCAGGCAGCTTGTTTTCGCTCTTTTTGTGGCGGGGATACTGGGAATTCCTGTTCAGGCCGGGGAGAAGAAACCTTTTCACGAGATCTGGGAGGAACAGGTGCCNGTGATGGGGCACCTAGCGGTGGCGATGGACGGTACGGTGCTGGTTTTCAAGGAGGAGCGGGAGAGGAAACGGGTGGAAGTAAAGCGCAGTGAGGATGGAGGTCTGACGTGGAGCGCTCCGATTGTAGTGGGAGAGAGAGTCACAATCAGTGCCGACATGTCCGATGATGGACGCTACAAGGGCGAGCATGTGGGATGGAGCGAACTCGGGAATGTCACGGTAGACGAAAACACCGGTGACATCATGGTTTTTGCGATGGGGCTGGCTCCAAGCAACACGCTTTACCGGAGCGTGGATCACGGCAAGACGTGGCGGACCGAGAAAACCCTGATCAAGCCTGACGCGAATGGTTGGCTGGCGACCACTTACTGTTGTGATCCGGGAATCACACTCAAGCATGGGAAGAAGAAAGGCAGGCTTCTGATGCCGTCTCNGGTCTTCGTAGGATCTGTGAACAAGGACGGGAGCCGGACCTATCTAAATAAGGGGCAAGGGCGCAAGTTTTTCGCGAGGCGTTACAGTAATGCTCTTTACAGTGATGACGGAGGAAGAACGTGGCACCCGAGTGATCCGTTCCCGCTCCTCGGCAGCTCTGAACCGGGTCTTCTTGAATTGCAGGATGGTCGAATCTATTACAACGCACGGACTCATTCGCGGCCGGGAAATAAACTGGTGGGGGAAAGCCTCGACGGTGGAGAAAGCTGGGTGGAGGCTCGAGAGGATGATGAGCTATTCGATGGTCCCCCTGATATCTATGGATGCAAGGGCGCTCTCGCCAAGATTCAGTATGAGGGCGGGGAGGTTCTGCTCTTCAGTGCTCCGGGACGTCGAGATAAGCGAGACGATATTACGATTCGGGCGAGCCTCGACGGAGGAGAGACGTGGCCTATCAGCCAACTCCTCAAGGAGGGGCCTGGCAATTATACTTGGCTGGCAGTGGGCCGGAAAGATACGCCCAGCGAGGGCTTTATCTACCTTCTTTCCAACAAGGACTGGATGGCGCGCTTCAATGTCGCGTGGGTGATGGAGGAGCGCGCACCGGGTGGCCGCTAGGAAGCAGGTCTCCTGAGGTTGCCTCTGGGTCGGATTGCTTGGGAACATAGTGACTTCATTACCGTTTTGGGATCCGATTCTAGGTATTGGAGGCCCTCGGAATAGGAGAAAGAATCATGAAAGATTCTTGGAAATCCGCATGGCGAACTTCGGTTGAAAGGGCCGAAGAGACATTATAGCCATGAAATTAAATACCTTATTCAACCTCTCGCTGGCAGCTTTACTCGGAACTATTCCAATCGCGGGGGGGCAGTCCCTCCAACTCGATCTGGATCGCGTGACAGAATTACTGGACGCCGGCATTGATTTAAACCTCCCGGATATCCCCGGAATTCCAAATTTCCCGGACATTCCGCAGATCGCCCAGCAGTTTGACTATGGGGATGCGCCCGATCCGAGTTACCCCACCCTCCATGCAAGCGACGGAGCACGCCATTTAGTGGCGCCATCTGCAGATGGGTTTCTCCTCACTCTGGGTTCCCGAATCGATAGCGAGATCGACGGACAGCCCACATTCTTTGCTACCGGAGATGACGCACTGGGACCATTTGACGATGAAGACGGGATATCCTTTCTCAGTCCTCTGCAAGCCGGTGGGATTGCCGAAATTGAGGTCTGGGCTTCCGGCCCGGGTCGACTGGATGCGTGGATCGATTTTAATGGAAACGGAAGCTGGATGGATCCAGGAGAGCAGATCTTCACCGGAGAGCCTCTGGCCGCTAACCTGAATACTTTGGATTTTGCGGTTCCTGCTTCGACCCCGGCTGGAACGACTTATGCACGTTTCCGGCTGAGTTCGCAGGGAATGCTTGCCCCAGTGGGAACTGCTCAGGACGGAGAGGTAGAGGATTATCAGATCAAGATCGATGGGGATCCGGATCCAAATCTCAACCTCAATGCAGACTGGGGAGATGCTCCTGCGAGTTACCCGGTGACGGCGGCTGCCGGCGGAGCGTTTCATCTGTTGAGCAATGACCTCATCCTCGGCACCGCGGTCGATTCGGAGCCGGATGGAATCCCAGGAAGCAGTGCGCTTCGTGACGACCTAGATTCTGCTATCGACGATGAGGATGGAATTACCTTTACCTCTGCAATCCTCATTGGAGGCAATGCCACTCTTGAGGCAGTCGCTAGTATGCCGGGGCGGATTGACGCCTGGGTGGATTTCAACAGCGATGGAGACTGGAACGACGCCGGCGAACAGGTCTTCGTCGGGTATCCAGTTATAGCGGGAGTGAACAATATGAACTTCCCGGTGCCTGCGAGTGCCTCCGCTGGAGGGACATACGCCCGCTTTCGGATTAGTTCTGGAGGAGGATTGGGCCCAGCTGGTGGTTCCTCGGACGGAGAGGTGGAAGATTACCAGATAGGGATCGAGCCGGGTCAGCCGAATGGAGAACTCGATTGGGGAGATGCCCCAACGCCCTATCCGACACTCGCTGCCGATGGAGGAGCCGTCCATATGATTAACAATGGAATATACCTTGGGGCCATGTGCGATCCGGAAAGCGATGGACAGCCTGATCCCACGGCGCAGGGTGATGACAACAGCGGGTGGGATGACGAAGACGGCGTTGCTTTCACGACCTTGCAGCAAGGGACTGTCTCCGTAGTCTCGGTGATCGCCTCCGCTTCGGGGTATATCAATGCCTTCCTTGATTTCAATGGGGATGGAATCTGGGGTGCCGGCGAGCAGATCGTGCTGAATGCAGTCGCGAATCCCGGAATCAACAGCTATAGTTTCACGGTCCCATCCTCAGCCGCAACAGGGCACACGGTGGCACGGGTGAGAATCAATTCAACCGGCGGACTTGGGCCTTCTGGCTTTGCCAGCGACGGAGAGGTTGAGGACCATCTCGTTTACATCAAGGCCAACCAGCCACCCGTCTTTGTAGACTGGGGCGACGCGCCAAAGCCATTTCCTACTCGGCTGTCGAATCCCGGGTCGATTGGTGTCGGAGCCTCCCATCAAATCGATGATCTCTTTCTTGGTCAGGCCATCGACTCCGAGCCTGACGGGCAACCCAGCCTGATAAGCCTCGGCGATGATCTCGACGGTAATGATGATGAAGATGGCGTCATCTTCCTGACTCCGATGATCTCCGGGTCGTATGCTCTCGTGCGAGTCCTGCCAACCATGACGGGCATTCTGGATGCTTGGATCGACTTCGACGGAGATGGCAGCTGGGCTCAGCCAAATAATCGCATCTTCAATAGCGAGACTGTGAACCCAGGGCAGGTTCTGGCCTTCAAGGTGCCAAAAGTGAAAAAGCCACTCAAGACGGCAGCCCGCTTCCGCTTAAGTCATGGTGGTTCCTTCTACACGGGACACCAGATTGGCGGCGAAGTAGAGGATTACCAGGTAAAGATTGGTAAGATGTGGAAGTGGAAGATGGTCCCCAATTTACAGGAGAACCGTCTGACTGTGAGTTGGAACACGGTGTTCGGCATGAATTATACCCTCGAGACTAATGCTTCTCCTCAGGCATGGATCCGGGAAAATCTTGGCGAGCACGAAGTTCCTCGCGTTGATGAATTGTTCCCTACGGGGTTAGCTTGGGAGGATGCTCCTCAGGAATATCCGATGGGAGAATGGAGTGGAGATACAGAAAGTCAGGATCCGCAGAGTGGCAATACGGCCTTCCCCATGTCGGAATGGCGGTCTTTACCTGACTTGGCGCCAGTGATTCAAAACAGGTCTGAGCTTGCTCCTCAGGCGAATATGACCAGCTCGGCACATGTTCCAGTCGACCGATCCAAAAATATGGCTCTCTTCAGGGTAATTGCGATGCCTGAATAACCCACTGGCATAAGCCCCTCGCGAATCGCCCTGCGGTAAAAGCCCGGTCCTGAAGAGGGCCGGGCTTCGTGTGTTCGTGGTAAAGGATTTACTCAGATGGAGAAAGGCCGGATGGCCACAGGGAAGAAAGGGTCCTCTTCACGATTTTCTCAGTGCCGACTGCGGGAGGGCCTAGATGCCTCGTGTAGACTTGGCCGCCCCAGTTGGGGAGCCGGCCGGCCTCGTAACCTCCACGAGCACCGAGGGCGAGGGCTTCATCCACCGCGACGTAGCCCTCGTATCCATTGGTGAAGGCAAAAGTCATGGTAGTCCGGAAAGGAGCGTGCTTGTCGATCCACAGTTCATACTGGCAGAACATCTCATGTGGCATGGCAGTGAGGCACCATTCGCGCCCCAGCATTATGGCGTGAGCGTCAAATCGACGGCCTGGAGGCTGCTTGCCCTGTTTGAGGAGACGCTCAATTTGTCGTAGTTGTTTCATGCGGCCTTCATTATTCTTTTCGAGGTCCATCATTTCAGCAAGAAGCTCCCGGTCGGGAAGGGGCGCGGAGGGAAGAGTGACTGTGGTAGACTTCACGGAAAGCATGCTGGCCGTAATTCGCCTGCTATCCTTAATCGCCTTTAGACTGGCTTCCCCGAGTCGACGACCGGCCTCCTCCGCCTTCTCATGTGTAGAGCGAAGAGGGAAGCCATTGATGTTTCCCCCGCAGCCTTGACCGAAGACGGTGATGACGTCCTCTCCAAGAATCTCCCTGATCCGTTTTCCAGCGGCTCCCGGGAAGTCGGCGCTGGTGAGTTTACTGGTGTGGGGAACAATCACCGGATGGGCGGCGTGTTCAAAAAGTACGGCGAGAGGTTTGCTGGTCCGGAGACTGTCCGCCACGAGGACGTTGACCCATGGAACAGCTGGCCCCATACGGTTGACTCCCATAAAAACATGACCATTCCCGGTGTTGGTGAGGCGTCGGTTAAAGCCGACCTGAACGTTAGAGCGTCCAGCCCGGAGGGATGCTGGTTCGGCTTGTTTTCGGGCTTTCGCGACAACTGCGATGATGGAGTCAAGGGTACGATCATTCCATCGGGAGCCTTCATCGTTCGAGACAGTGGAGCGTCCGCGAGGGCCGAGGGCCGCGGAAGCATGGGTATGACTGAAGTTGAGAAGCGTATGCTTGATTCCGCACTTGTCCCGTATTTCAGCTCGTAGTTGGTCACAGGTCTCGAAGCTGGCCATGATAAGGTCAAGTCCCACGATGGCGACCGCGTTTCCCATTTTGTCTTCGAGATAGAGACAACGAGCGAAGAGAGGGTCTCGCACCCCGATACTTTTTCGGAAGTAGTGCTGGATCTCCAGCCCGGCCCTTGGGGTGATTTCCTGCTCCGCGGCCCCAGCTCGGATCCCAGCGTGAGTGGACAGGGGCGAAAGGATGATAAGGCAGGTGAGAAGAAGAGGCCCAGAATTCATGGTGATTCGACTTACAGGGAATGATGTTCCCAGCTTGTTCGAGTGTGCACCAGAGGAAAGATGTTGGGTAGAACTTCGGAATGGCAGGACGAGGGAGGATTGGGCCGGCGCTTTGGGTTGATCATGGAATGCTGGCAGTGCAGTCTCGCCTCGTGTTCGACCTCGCGAAAGAGACGTTGCGTAAGGCGTTCGGTTTTGAGGAGTTTCTTGATGGTCAGGCCGGAATCGTGGAGGAGATTTTGGGTTTGCGGGATGGTTTGGTGGTAATGCCCACAGGAGGAGGAAAGTCTCTCTGCTATCAGCTTCCAGCTCTTTGCCTTGAGGGTGTCACAGTGGTTGTGAGCCCCCTCATTGCCCTGATGAAGGATCAGGTGGATGCGCTGGTGGACAGGGGAGTGCCCGCGACTCTCATCAATTCCACCCTTTCTCATGGAGAGCAGAGAAATCGGATCGATCGAATGGTCAGGGGAGAATATAAGCTGGTCTATGTGGCTCCCGAGAGGTTCCGGGCGGACCGGTTCGTTTCGGCTATGAGTAGAGTAAAAGTGGGGCTTCTCGCTATCGACGAGGCGCACTGCCTGAGCCAGTGGGGGCATGATTTTCGGCCGGATTATCTCCGGTTGGGAGAAGCGCGGCGGGCTTTAGGAGATCCCCAGTGTGTGGCCTTCACGGCTACGGCTACCGAAGTGGTTCGTGAGGATATTGTGAAGGTGCTCAAACTACGCAAGCCCTTCCAGACTGTAACAGGATTTGCCCGAGCGAATCTGAGTTTTAATATTACCCCGGTCGAGACAAAGGCGGCCAAGTTCCGGCGAACCCGCGAGATTCTCGAGGAATATCGGATAGGGATTGTCTATTGCGCGACTCGCAAGCGTGTCGAGGAAGTTTCGGAGACTCTTCACAACTGGGGTGTCAATTGTATTGGGTATCATGGTGGGATGACAGAGCAGGAGCGTGAAGAAACACAGGATCGCTTCATCTGTGGTGAGGTGGATGTCGCAGTGGCGACAAATGCTTTCGGGATGGGGATCGATCGCGCGGATGTCCGCTTCGTTATACACTTTGAAGTTCCCGGCAGCGTGGAGGCCTACTATCAGGAAGCTGGACGAGCAGGTCGGGATGGAGAGGCCGCTTATTGTGAGCTGCTCTGGAACTATGCGGATACCCGTACTCAGGAATTTTTCCTGGAGGGGGCCAACCCGGGATACGGGATAATCTGTCAGGTTTACAAGCACCTTTACGAGGAGGCCGACGATCGGGGGGAGGTTCATGCCACCATTGAGGACATTACCGGGGCGGTAGAGGTAAAGAATGGCATGGCGGTGAGCAGTGCGCTTTCATTTCTGAGGCGCGGTGGCTATGTGGAACGGTTTGATCTACCAGGTCAGCGGAGGCGAGGGACACGCTTGCAGCGGCCCGAGGTGCAACCCGATCAGCTGGAAATCGACCGAGATACACTCGAAGAGAAGGAGAATCGTGATCGAAAAAAACTGAAGGCGATTGTGGCTCTATGCTATGGCGCTTCCTGCCGTCAACAGGCCATTCTTGAATACTTCGGGGAGAGCGATCCAGCAGAGTGCGGAACCTGTGACGTATGCCGTAGTGATTATGGAACCAACCGGAGAGAGCCGACGGAAAGTGAGGACCTTCTGGTGCGTAAAGTCCTGAGTGGGGTGGCCCGTATGAGTCGACGAACAGGTAAGGGATGGGAAGGGATCTTCGGAAGAGGTCGTATTGTGCAGATGCTCACCGGTAGTAAATCACAGGAAATCCTGCGCGTAAGGCTCCACGATCTTTCGACCTACGGGATCCTCAAAGGGCAGGGGAGCGCCTATCTGAATGAGCTTTTCCACGCGCTGCACTCTGCCGGACTTCTGGTTACACAGACCGGGGAATTTCCTCTTGTGACCCTGACGGAAAAGGGTGAGCAGGTCATGAAGGGAGAGGGCGGCTATAGTCTGGTTTGGCCTGAGAAGGGGAGCAGGAAGGGCAAGGAGGGCTCTCGAACAGGGGAGGAGGATGGAAAGATTCCTCCGCTTGATGCGGGTCTTTACGCGCAATTAAAGGGTCTTCGGAATGACCTTGCCAAGCAATACAGGGTGCCGCCGTATGGGGTTTTCACAAACAAGACGTTGGAGTCACTGGCTCGGTCGCGGCCAACTTCGGTTAAGGCCGCAATGATGGTCAAAGGCGTGGGAGCGGTGAAAGCCGAAAGATTTCTCGAACCTTTTCTCGAGCTTATCAGAGAACAATCCTGATCGGACTCGACCACCAGCAACGATGTGGTTTCCTGTCCCGGGCTTACTCCTCAACGATGACCGCTCTGGGCGGTGGACTTTCGAGAGAGAATCCCTCAAAGCTCAACGATGGGGTTACGTTTGAAGCGCTCAAATTCTGGACTTCGGCCCTTTCGTTTGGACTCTTGACGGAGCGAGGCGGGTTGCTCTCCGGGGAAACAGGGAGAGCTCGAGGAATGTTGGAAAATACAGGACTAAGGGGGACCTGGGTCGACAGGCCTCCAATATCACCCAAGGGGGGAGAGGGATTCTGCGCAGCCGAAGCGTCTTCCTGATCAAAGTCACCGCTAAGCCTCATATACGCGAACAGCGAGCAGGCAATCAGGATTGATGTTATCGAAAATACAATAAGAGGCTGCCTCTTGTTTATTGGCAGTTGAGTCTCTTCCGGTTCCTCTTCGGGTTGATTTCGTGATCGCAGGAGGCCCCGCTGGAAATTGCAGGATTCGGTGATGGGTAGTGGCCGGTTTTCGGTAGCGGAAACCTTCGTAATACGGCGATGTTTGTCTCTCTCGCTCGTAGAAATGCCGGAGCGATCTTCGCCGGTATCGATAGGATCAGGATGGTCGGGGGCGGGGAGACTCAGATAATCAGAATATTGGGCGAGGAATCCAGCTGCGTATTCGGCACTGGGAAACTCGGAGAATTGACCTTTTTCGAGATGTCGAATCGCATTCTCGGGGATGTGAGTCCGTTGTGAAATGTCCTCAATGGAAGCACCCAGTGCGTGCCGCGCAGCACTGAGTTTTTTTCCAAGGTCGGGAGGAAATGCCATGATTGAACCCCATTCGGTATTCTGATTGAAGAGGGGGGGCAAGCTGCGACCCAAGAGACTTTTTTTTGAGAAGCGTAACCACCTCATTTGCAGCGAATCACTCAGCTACCTGTCTCTTTTTTTTTTCGTAGTGGGGAAATTAATGGTTAGGTCGTCCTAATCTAACCGGCAGATATTGCGGGTAGGGCCTGGCTAAAATCACCCAGAGCAGGAATCCCCGAGATTGCCTGTTTGACGAGGGTAGGGGGGGGAAGTTTAGCATAGAGCATGCCAGATGCATTCGCTCATGTGCTTTTCGTATGCACCGGGAACACGTGCCGGAGTCCCATGGCTGAGGGTTTGCTGCGGGCGAAGGGGCAGTCTGATTCATTGAGGGTAAGCTCAGCCGGGATCGCTGCTTATGAGGGTGGCGGTGCTAGCGCAGAAACCCTAGAGATCCTCGAGGAACGGGGAATTGGAATGGAGGGCTTTGTGAGCAGAATGGTGGACGAGCAGATTCTGGCAGAATCGAGCCATATTTTCTGCATGACGAAGTATCATTTGGCATCTCTCGAAGAACGCTATCCCGGGGAAAAAGGAAAATTTCATCTCGTTTGTGATTTTGTGGAAATCGACGGTGTGGTGGGCAAGGATGTCCCGGACCCGATAGGCGGGGGCTTTCCAGCCTACGAAGAGGTAGCTTCGTTTCTGGATCGCGCCGTAGAGGGAATTCTTGGATTTCTGCGCTCCGAGGGAGCTCGTGTTGAAGAATAATTTCCCGGATTGGTTTTCTCTATTGCGTTTCGCCGGAAGAGGGCCAAGGAATGGGTGTCCCGAGCAGGGACTGAGTTTAGACCAATGAATAACGCTAGTCTGCGAATCGCGATAGGAGCGGACCACGGGGGAGTAGAGGTCAAAAGTGCCATCGTCGAGGCGCTTGAGCTGACCGGAAACCAAGTGGTCGATTACGGAACAAAAGGTGAAGATTCGGTGGATTATCCGGATTTCGCGAACGCGGTAGGACGAAGCGTTTCCGAGGGGAAAGCCGACTTTGGGGTGCTGGTTTGCAGGTCTGGAATCGGCATGAGCATCGCAGCCAATCGTGTGCAGGGCGTAAGAGCTGCCCGATTATGTTCTGTAGAGGATGCAGAGATCACTCGTGGTCATAACGATTCAAACATCGCATGCCTCGGAGCCCGGGGCCTGACTGGAGAACAGGCAGTGAGTATTGTGAGAGCTTTTCTTGATGCGCCTTTCGATGGAGGGCGCCACGTTAATCGGGTCGCGAAGGCTTCCGGAAGTGCCCTTGCGCTCAGCGATCCTGAGGTTTTTGAAGTCGTTGAGGCGGAAGGGCTTCGTCAGCGAAATCATGTTGAACTAATCGCTTCAGAAAATTTCGCCAGTAGGGCGATTCTGGAAGTTCAAGGTTCACTGCTGACCAATAAATATGCAGAGGGATATCCTGGTCGTCGTTGGTATGGAGGTTGTGAGAATGTGGACCGGGCCGAACAGCTTGCAATCGACAGGGCAAAAGAGCTTTTTGGAGCAGAACACGTTAACGTGCAGCCTCATTCAGGGTCGCAGGCTAATGCGGCGGTCTACTTCGCCTTCCTTAAGACGGGAGACAGGATTCTCACCATGGATCTCGCCCATGGGGGGCATTTGACCCACGGGCATAAGGCAAATTTCTCAGGGCAATTCTATGAGGTCACGCACTATGGCGTGAGTGAGGACGATGAGCGTATCGACTACGACCAGTTGGCCTCAGCTGCCGCCGAGGTAAAGCCCAAGCTAATAACCTGTGGAGCAAGTGCTTATTCCCGGGTCGTGGACTACGAGAGGATGGGTCGAATAGCGAAAGAGGTAGGGGCCTATCTCTTTGTGGATATGGCCCATATCGCGGGACTGGTTGCCTCAGGAGTTCACCCGACACCCATACCGCATGCAGACTTTGTCACTACTACCACCCATAAATCCTTAAGGGGGCCTCGCGGCGGATTGATCCTGTGCAAAGAGGAGTATGCCAAGAAAATCAATTCGATGGTTTTCCCGGGGGTGCAGGGAGGGCCGCTAATGCATGTGATCGCCGCCAAGGCGGTGTGCTTTGGAGAGGCGCTGCGTCCAGAATTTAAGGTATATCAGGAGCAAGTCGTTGACAATGCGAGAGCGCTGGCATCCAGACTGGGGGACCATGGGTTCAGAATCGTATCGGGGGGCACTGACAACCATAGTATGCTGGTTGATATGCGCCCGCTTGGTCTCGACGGAACAATGGCGGATGAGGCTCTGGATGCGGCCGGGATTACGGTAAATAAAAACTCCATTCCGTTCGATACGGGGTCTCCCATGAAGCCGAGCGGAATTCGTCTGGGAACGCCTGCAGTTACCACCCGAGGGATGAAAGAGACGGATCTTGGTTCCGTAGCGGACTTTATTTTTGAGGCGATCCAAAATCGGGAGGATGAACAGAAATTAAAGGAGATTCGTGAGCGAGTCTTTGCGTTCAACCAAGATTTCCCTCTTCCGGAGTAGAGCTACCTAAGTTGTTCTGGCGCCTCTCCAAGAGCTGTCCGGGCTGCTTTGCGCTGTCTGTGAGATTTGCGTTGAGTCGACTCTTGCCTCCCCGGTACAAAAAGATGACCAGAGCTCTGAAGTAATTCGTATTTTTTATCGGATTGAGACTCTTTCTCCTCAGGGGGGCAGGCAACGAATGACGTTAAGGTTTAAAGGGTTTGAGGCTGGAGGTGCCGACAAGGTCTGGCCGTCCCTCCCTTGCGAATAGGTGTGTAAGTAATTCCTTCGGGGGTTAATCGCCTTGAAAAAGATTTGAGTCACGATACTCTTTGAAGACCGGCAACCACCGGGTTTTGAGTTTCAGATCATGTCGCACCGGATTCTGGTTCCTGAAGATGCTCCATTTACCCTCGAGCAGCGGGAGTGGCTCAGTGATTTCCTCAGCAAGACGCTTGGATCTGCGTCAGGTGAAGGAGTGGAGCACGATGGCCCTGCTGTCCCTGTCACTATTCTCGTGGGTTCTCAGACTGGAAATGCTGAGGGATGTGCCAAAAGGATGGCTAAAGACCTCAACGGCGGCCGCTTTGATACTGAGGTAGTGGATATGGCTCAGTATGATTCCGGGCGCCTTGCCGGAGAGAAAAATCTTCTCGTTATCACCAGTACCTACGGTGATGGGGAACCTCCTGATAATGCTGCAGATCTTTATGAGTTCATTCTCAGTGATCAGGCCCCGGAAATGAAAGGAGTGCGGTTCTCAGTGCTCGCTCTTGGCGACACCGAATATCCGGACTTCTGCAAGTGCGGCATCGATTTCGACCAGAGGCTGGAATCGCTGGGTGCGGAGCGCGTTTACCCGAGGGTGGATTGTGATGTCGACTTTGACGAAGCGTTTGCGGGTTGGCGAAAAGGGGTTATTGAGAGCCTCGGAGGAGGGACTGCAACTGACATAACAGCTTCCGCTGAATCAGAAAGTATCCCCTACGGCAAAAAAAATCCGTTCGGAAGCCCGATCCTGAGGAATTACAACCTCAATGGTGAAGGGGCAAATAAAGAGACTCATCATGTCGAGTTGTCCCTGGAAGGATCTGGGATGGACTATGTTGTGGGGGATGCGCTGGGAGTGTTCCCGGTGAATCAGGAGAGTCAGGTAGACGAGATATTGAACAGCCTTCCGTTCAACACCAACGATGAGGTTCCCATGCCCGGCGGTGGAGAAAGTTCATTGAGGGATGCGCTGATGACAGGGTATGATATAAGATCGCTTACCCCGAAATTGTTGCAAGCGTGGCAGAGTCGGAGCGGTTCGCCCTATCTGCGTTCTGTGGTGGAAAGTGGAGACCGCAAGGTTATGAACGATTTTTGCTGGGGCCGGGAGTTGATCGATCTGGTAACGGAATACCCTGCTGATTTTGCCGATGGAGAAGAGTTTGTGAAAGTTCTCAAAAAACTTCAACCGCGACTCTATTCGATTGCCTCAAGCCCAAATGCACATCCGGGTGAAGTGCATCTGACGATCGCAATAGTGAGATATAATTCTCACGGTCGAGATAGAGGCGGAGTATGTTCCACATTTCTTGCCGATCGGGCGGAAGGGATCCAGCCAGGGGTTTTCGTTCACCATAACAAGGCCTTCAGAATGGTGGAAGACGATGATGCTCCAATTATCATGGTTGGGCCTGGAACCGGGGTGGCGCCCTTCCGGGCATTTCTTGAGGAGAGGAGAGTGCGAGGTGCGGCGGGAAAAAACTGGTTGCTCTTTGGCAACCCTCACCGGAAGACGGATTTTCTCTACGAGGAAGAGTTCGTTTCAATGCAGAAGGATGGATTTCTGACGCGTCTTGACTTGGCGTTTTCGCGGGACCAGGAGGAGAAGATCTACGTTCAGCACCGAATGGAGGAGAATGGAGCTGAGATGTGGCAATGGTTAGAAAATGGGGCCTCCTTCTATGTCTGTGGCGACGCATCGAGAATGGCGAAAGACGTAGATGCAAGTCTCCACAAGATTGTGGAAAAGCACGGGGGAAAGAGTGAGGACGAAGCTAAAAGCTATATCAAGGGGCTTAAAAAGGAGAAGCGCTACCAGAGAGATGTCTACTAGGCTGCTCGTTTAGTTCTGCCAGGCTTGTGGGAGCTTAGTTGGGCTGAATTCGAGAATCCTCGGGTGAGGAAAGAGAAGAAAGAGAAAATTTTCTGCTGATACGCGAAAATTTTTAGAAGAATTCTTCCTGAGAAGCCCTGTTTTTAAGGTGTCTCCGCTTGCTCAAGTGGGTGTTTGGGGCCACCCTCCGTTCGGCCGCCTCTTCGATGAATTTCTTCCGCTCCATTGCGTCAAATCTGATAAAGGGTCCTGTTCCGGGTGATGCTGGAGGAGAGGGAGCCCCTGCAGAAGCCTCTGATGCTGAGCTGGTTGATCGATGTAAGGAGGGTGACTACGGCGCCTTTGATCTGCTAGTGACCAAACATCGTGGGCGTGTGTATGCGATGATTCAAAATATGGTCAAAAATGAAGCGGACTCATGGGACCTCGCTCAGGAGGTCTTTGTGAAGGTCTGGAAAGCTCTGCCCAGATTTGAATCGCGTGCCCGCTTCTCAACGTGGATGTATCGAATTACCCACAACGTGGTGTATGACTGGATGCGGAAAAGAAAGATGGATGTTGCGGGAGACCTTGATGATAACCTGCTCGATAGAGAGGTAATTGCTGCGGGAGCCCATGCGACCCCTGCTCGAGTGTCCCGACCCGATGAGGCGCTTTCTCAAGAGGAAGTTAGAGCCAACATTGAAAACGCCCTCGAGAAATTGTCTCCAGAACATCGGGAGGCGATCCTGCTTCGTGAGGTGCAGGGCTTAGAGTATAAGGAGATTGCGGATGTCATGGGTTGCTCCCTCGGCACCGTAATGAGCCGACTGTTTTATGCCCGGAAAAAACTGCAGACTTTGCTGATCAACATATGAACAACGACCGGAAAGAAGAACTGCTTACCCGCTGGATGGATGACGGGTTGAGCGAAAAAGAGATGAAGGAGCTTGAGCCGATTCTGGCCAGTTCTCCTGAGTTGCATGAGGAGCGTGCCAGATTTATTTCCCTCAGGGAGAGGTTGCGCGATTGCGTTCCACGGGAGCTAGACCCCCCATTTCCAGACTACTTTAATTCGCACCTCGAAAGGCTTGTGAAGGCAGAGAATTCAGCTCCCGAAAGAAGAGAGGTTTCCGGTAGCTTCAGCGCGTTCAATCGCCGATGGCTATGGTGGATGGCCCCGGCGGTCACCTGCGCCGTAGTATTTGCCTTCCTACTGGGAATGAAGAGTGCTCAGTCAGGTAACGCATCTTCCAGGCTCGTTGGTTCCGGGTCGGATTCAGAAGTATACTCCCCGCTCACAAACGTTTCCACTCAGGTTATTCTCGATACGAATTCAGATTCGACTCTTCTGGTCGTTGAGGGTCTGGCTCCTCTGTCTGATTCAGATCTGGCCTTGGGTGCACGATTCTTCAATGGTCGGCACGGATATTACGTGAACTTCAAGGGAACTTACTAACACAGAGTAAATCGAATGAGAATGCTGACGCTTATTTACCTCGCTCTGATGGCTGTTGCTGGTGCACAGGATCCGGGTAAGGAGGTGATAGGAAGAGTGAGAACAGCGGTGCTCTTTGGAACAAACGGATCACCTGATTCCCTTGGAGATGGCGTCGTGTCCCTCGGTGGATCGGAAGTAGCCAGATTGAGGCAAGTAGCAAAGTTGGAACCGTATGAGACCTTCGTGAAACTCGGTTCCGTGGATCAGGATATTCTCAGGGGATACAAGAGTTGGGCGCAACCCATCAATGGCTCGCAGGCGTTGATGCTGACCTTCCAGCCGCAGGCCTCAATCAAGGAATCGCGGAAATTACGGCTCGATGTCGAATACTGGCAAAAGAGCAAGATGACCCTGAGATGGGATAGGGTATTTGAAGTAGGGAAAAGAGTCTATCTGATTGGCCCCAAGTGGCGTGATGGTAACCTCATCATCACGGTGGAGCTGGTTAACCTAAAGGCAAAGTAATGAACATCTCGAAGGGGAAAAAATTGATTTGGCTTGGTCTCCTCATGATGGTGGGTTCATCTGGCCTCTTCGGGCAGCTAGCATTCGAGACGAATGTAATTTCATTGAGCCTGCCGCCAGATAAGGACCACCTGAGTGTCGAGTTTCCTTTTAAAGTGAAAGGGGAAAAGCCCATCACAATTAAGGAGTATCAGGCGGCATGCAGCTGCCTGTCTGCTGAGATCAGCGGAAACGGGAAGCTTACCTGGCAGCCTGGAGAGAACGGAATAGTTCGAGGTAATTTTAAGCTGGGCACAATAAAGGGTGCGATAGAAAAAAAGATAGTGATCACCGTAGAAGGCGAAGCAGTCCCGATTGTCCTCACGACGAAGCTTGAGATCCCGGACTTGTTCTCAATTGATCCGCCCACCCTCTTCTGGGACCTGAATGGAAAGGGAGCGGCTCAGATTTTCAAGATCAGCGTGAACCATGAGACTGATATTTTGGTCACTGAGCTCTCTTGTACGAACGAGCAGTTCAAATACGAAATGAAGGTGATCAAGCCCGGGAGGGAATATCAGGTGGCAGTAACCCCCGTCCACGTCAAGGAGCGGGCCTTCGGATTGCTGCGAATAAAAAATGACTGCGAGTTCAAGAAATACAGCAGCGTGCAGGGATTCATGGTTGTTCGGTTGCCCAAGCCCTCAGATTGAGTAATCCCGAACAAGACGTTGTAGACTGATACCGAAGGGTGAATCTGGTCTCTGCTGCACCCCTTCCTGCCCTGCACCACTACTAATCCCGTCCCGGGAAAAGAGTTGCAACCCTGAACGGCTCTGGCCGACGACTTGACACAGTAACCCGGTTGGATGGGGAAGTGCGAACGATGAGTAAGGAGCTGGCCTTAGTATCAGGCGGGCAACTCTCAGGGTGCCCACGAGAGATCGTCAATACTCACGAGTTCCACAAAAGGCCTCCCGTAATCAGTATTCCATCTTACCGTAACGGTGCAGATTCCCGAGCGGCCCCATGGGAGCGCCTTGGATTGCTCGATCTGCAGGGTGATGTTTGAATCTTTTGCAAAATAGGCGTGAAGTCGCGCTGTGACCTGCTCGTGCTGGCGGAGCTTCAGGTAGCTCTTATCCTTTGCTCCCGGAATTTTCTCTTCGAAGCACTGCTTGTAGGCGTCCGCCAGGGTATGGAAGGTTCGCTCCCCCTTGACTGGAACAGCCTGAAACCTTGCCATTTCATCATTGTATAGATCCAGAAACGCATCGGTGTGAACCTGCATGCGCCCCTTACTATTTACATCCACCTGAACCAGAATGGGAGCTGTAGACTCTCTTTCAAAAGACACTTCAAAAAATGTTTCGTCGGTGCTCTCCGAATGATCCCTTACGTATTTCAGAAGCCTTACCTTAATCGTGGGGGGGAGCTCTTTTGCCAACGGCCCTCTCTCCAGCTCAGCCTCTGATCGGCGTGAAGCGGTCATGTAAGGGCGCCGCTCACTAAGGTTGCGGGCTGCGAGAAAGAGCGAGAGTGTTTCGGCAGGAGCGCTTGGGCTGTCACTCTGCTCTGGAAGTGCATTTCGCGATGGATTTAAGTCGATAAGCGGGGGGAGGCTGACCTCGCCACTGACCTTTATGTCCTGTTCTTCGATGAGGGTGCCATCGGGTTCTGCTTCAGGGCTTCCTGTTGGGGCAAGCGCAGAGCCCTCCTCCAGGGCCTCGTCTGCGATGAGCGGGTCTTCAGGGTTGGGGCCCTGTGCTTCATTTTCTGCGGATCCCTTCGGACTTGGTTGAAGGCTTTGATTAGCCAGGGATGATTCAAGGAAGAGCTGGTCTGGGTCAACTTTGAAAACCCCTGCAACCTGTTCCGAGGCTGTATGCTCTGTGCCGTGGTGAGTGCCACCTTCTTCCGCAGGCGCGGAGTTCACAGCAACCACTGATAGAGACTTTGAGCTTTCCCCGGCCGCTGTGTCCGGAAGCTGACCTTGTGCTCTGCTGTGCGGCAGCATATCGGCGAGGTCCAAAACAAGATAGATCATCACCGCTGAGAGTGTCAGGAAGAGCAAAAGAACTGATACAGCCGGCCAATTCGGAGAAGAGCGCCTGCTATTTTCAAAACGTCCAGCGTGCTCATGGCTCACCATGGCTCCGACAGTGGAGGCGTTGACGTTGAGCTTTACGGTTTCCGTAGATTCCAGATCCGACCGAATCAGTCGCGACTTCCGGGATGACGTTCCTTGTGGTGTTTCGGTTGCAGATGAGAGCGCGAGGGAGGAAGGGGTTGCGGGCTCCATGGACTCGGAAGAATTCAAGCCCGGAGGATCTTCTTCAGGAGAAGACAGCTGGTCTGAAGGAGCTGGCAGATCCGGCTGCTTTTCTTTTCTCGATTTGCGCTCGCTGGGAAGGCTACTGCTGGTGGGCAGGCGGTCCCTTTCTTTGCGACCAGGATCCGTGATGGCAGTTGGGTTGAGCGCCACGAGCGGGGCTGTTTCTGGATCTTGGTTTGTGGAAGAGGCGTCCTTCGCCGAGTTGGCAGAAATTTTTGGGTCTTCAGTATCAGGTTCCTCTGGGGAAGGATTTAGTGCGGACTTCTGCTGGTGATAATCATCCAGANAGACAGCACTTTCCNGAGTAGGTTCGCTCCCGACCGGGAAGTGAGTTTGGGGTGCAGAGTCGGCTCTCCGACCGTCGGAACGATCTTGCTCGGNAGTTGGAANGGTAGGATAGGACGATTTTGCAGNGGATTCTTGAGAAGCTGACGGTGGGNCGGATCGGATCTGCTCTTTGAGAGAGTGTTTGTCTCTGGGGGGCCTTGTGAGGGTGCTGTCGCGGAGTGGCTCTGACTTCCCGGGCTCAGCTTGAGATTTGGGAGGATCTGCGTAGGCAGAAGCGGCTGATGCCTCAGATGGTGGGCTCTGTGGAGTTTGTGTGCCAGAACGGAAGGATCTGGGGCTGCGCGCAGGGACTTCAGGAGCNTGAATGATTGCCGCGCAGGAGGGGCATGGCCCCTCGATGCCCGCCATGCTCGCTGGCACACGCAACTGCACCCCACAACTCGGGCAACTAAAGGAAAGAAAGTCTTGGCTCACGGACATTCCAGAAGCTCAGGTGAAAGAGCAAAATTGTGCCTAAGACAATCAGCCGCCGCCGATAAATAGCAAGACCCTATGGGCAAAGGTTCCGATTTCTCGAACATCATTCTCTCTCAAGGTGTGAATGAATGTGAGTAAGTGTCTGCAGAGCACCCAATGNCCCTTGTGGCGTCTACCGAGGCTCCTTTTCGAGCCCTAGTGCTCCATCGGGTTTTCCCCCGACGCCTCACCGAGAGCGGCATGCTCCTCTGGAAGGAACTTCTTAAAGCGAGTTTTGTCGATGGCCTTCATATAGGCTTCCTGTGAAGTGACGTTGCCTGCACGAAGTTTGTCCCAGATTGACTCATCCATGAACTGCATTCCCTCTGCTTTACCACCGATAATCACGTCATAGAGTTTTTGGGTCTGACCTTCCCGAATAATCGCCGAGACGGCTGGCGTGGCGAACATGATCTCATTTACCGCGCAACGTCCCGGCCTGTCGCTACGTTTCATGAGTAACTGAGCGACAACTCCACGAAGAGATGCTGCCAGCATGGTACGGACCTGCGATTGCTGGTCTGCCGGAAAGACATCCACCAGCCGGTCTACGGTTTTTCGCGCGTTGTTGGTGTGCAGAGTGCCAAATACCAGTAGCCCTGTTTCTGCTGCAGTTAGCGCAAGAGAGATAGTTTCAAGGTCTCGCATCTCCCCAACCAGAACGATGTCTGCATCTTCCCGGAGAGCGGCACGCAGGCCATCAGCGAAAGAAGGTGTTTGAATTGGAACCTCTCGCTGTGTGATGATACTGCGCTTATTTCGGTGCACGAATTCAATTGGTTCCTCTACGGTAATGATGTGTCGTGAGAAGTTCGAATTGATGTAATCGAGCAGGGCCGCCAGCGTGGTAGACTTGCCAGACCCAGTTGGCCCCGTAACAAGGACGAGGCCGGAGCGCATGTGGCCAAATTCCTTCACGACGGTTGGGATGTTCAGGTCCTCGAGAGAGGCGATCTCTGTGGGGATGAGTCGGAACACTGCCGCGAGCCCATTTTTCTGCTTGAGGTAGTTGCACCGGAACCGCGAATCCTCATTCATCTCGTAGGCAAAGTCGAGGTCGCCAGTCTCAAGATAGCTTGCGAATGCTTCCTTATCGCAGATCTCAGAGAGAAGATCCTTGAAGTCTTCTCCTGCAAGAGCGGGCTGATCAGCGATAGGTGTTATGGATCCGTGAATACGAACCTTGGGAGGGCCGCCCTCGGACAAGTGCAGGTCTGATCCGCCCGATTCAATGAGGTACTGAAAATATGCGTCAATTCTCGCCATGGGGAGAGGAGGTCAGGACTGAAAAAAGGCTTTCATTTGAACCTTGTCCTCGCAGCGGAAGAGAGCTTCTTCCTGAGAAATAATGCCTTGGACATAGAGGTTTCGGAGGGATTCATCCATTGTGATCATACCAACATTTTTACCCGTCTGCATGATTCCGGGGAGCATGAAGGTCTTGCCGTCTCGGACGGTTGCTGCGACCGCGGGGGTGTTGACAAGAAGCTCAAGGGCCAGCGCACGTCCATCCCCGTTGATGTTGGGAACCAGCTGCTGAGAAATAATGCCGCGAAGGGATTCAGAGACCATGACCCTGATCTGCCCTCGTTGGTCTACTGGAAACACATCAAGAATACGGTCGAGGGTTCTGGGGGCGTTGCCGGTGTGCAGAGTTGCAAGAACGAGGTGCCCCGTTTCTGCAGCAGTGAGTGCGAGGGAAATGGTTTCCAGATTTCTCATTTCTCCAACCATGATGACATCAGGGTCTTCCCGCAGTGCCCCTCGGAGTGCCTTCGGAAAGGATTCAGTATGAGAGTGCACTTCGCGCTGGTTCACGTGGCATTTTTCCGAGTCGAAGACATATTCGATCGGATCCTCCAGGGTAAGGATATGGTCTTCGCGGTCCTTGTTGATGAAATCCACAAGGGCCGCGAGGGTCGTTGATTTGCCAGAGCCCACGGAGCCGGTTACGAGTAGCAGACCGTTGTGATAGCGAGTGAGCGGAACGAGGTGGTCGACAGGTAACCCNAGCGTTTCCAAGNTCCNTANCTCCGTGCTGATAATCCGAAAAACGATATCAAGACCTAANCGCTGCTTCACGACGGAAGCCCGGAAGCGACCCTGTTCGTTTTGGTAAGCAAAGTCAACGTCACCTACTTTTTGAAGACGACTCCACTCTCGCTCCGTAAGAAATGAGCGAGCCAGCCTCTCGGTATCATCGGAGCTGAGTGGAGGGTGGTCATCCCAGATTGGTGCGAGGCTGCCGTAGCGACGCCACGCCGGTGGNTACCTTGAGGCAAGGTGGATATCGGAGCAATCATACTTGATGCCGATGGCAAGGTATTCATCGACATGAGCAAGGACTTGATGTTCGGCCATAGGGTTAGGTGCGGCACGCCTTACAGCGCGGTGATGGCGTTGTGGAAACCATAGAATTTGGCGAGGGCCAAGCAAGGAATCCCTTTAGGGACGTTTCGTCAAGAGGTAGTCCCGGGCCTGTCGAAAAATCCAGCGCCGGATTGAGCCTTTCAGGAAGGCCGGAATCCAGCCTAAAAGACTTTGAGCCAGTGATTGTGGGCCCTGGGACGCGATCGGCCGGGATTTGGGGAAAAGCAGGTAGGTCAGGGCAGCTACCCCAATTGAAGTGGCCCCAAAGGCGAAAAGTGGGTGGCTCCTGAGATACGATGAGACCAGATGAGTGGGCTTGATCCCTTGATTCAGCCCCATCGATTCCTCCGCGATTCTGTTGCGGGAGGCGTCCAATTTCAGGATGATTTTTCGTTTGAGCTCGAGGTTCTTTTGATTTGGTTGAGCCATTCTCCGTCTTTGTTAAATTCTGCACGCGTAAATTCGAACAGGTTGAGGTCCCCCTGCCGTTTCAACTTTCGAAACAATAAAAGTGCCAACCCTAAATGGACAAGGCCTGCAACTGACGCGCATACCTGCCAACCCATGCCGGACAGGACGGGGGAGATGTCTTCTAGCCATCGACCGAGGAGAGAAATGCCGGAGATCAGGATCAGGCCATAGCCGATTATCAGGATGATGCTCGCGGTGAAGGCCAGAAAGCTACGTCTTCCAAGGGACTCACGGGCTTCTTGCGCTTCTATGAGCAGGAGTTGACCACGCGCCTTGAGATGCTCGATCAGTCCTTCGCGGAACCGATACTTACCTGACGGATCTTCTGATTCCCTCGGAAAGGAATCGGAAGAAGAATCGGAGTCATCAAACCCGTCAGGCATGAATTTTCGAAAGCTTGCTGGGTAGCAGGATGAAGTGGATCGAAGGAAGCCGTGGGATAACTACCTTCTCACAATCAGGCCCACAAGGAATCCCACTCCTGCCGCAATCAGGATAGATTTGGAAGGGTGCTGNCGCACATATTCCTCGATATCAGATTGAATTTCTCGGGCTTTAACCCTCGTTTCGTCCCAGTGCTCGCCCGCCACATCCTTGAATTGAGAGGCCTTCTCGCCTGCGACGTCTGCAAACTGGGAGGCCTTTTCGCCCGCGAAATCGCGGAGCTTCTGAGCTTTCTGAGCAGCAGAATCCTTAAGTAATTGCGCCCGCTCNTCAGCACTCTGGGCGATCTCTCGCGTCTTGATGCCAGCCGCTTGACGCAGATCGTTAGCCGCCTGCTCGGTGGAGGGTATGTCCTTGAGATGTTCCTCTGTAGTGGCAATGGGATCGCTCATCGTAATTCGCTGTTCTGATTTTCCCAGCCAGCGTGCCGTAGAAAAAGCCGGGGCGCAAGCCCCGGTGACATAAGCCCGGACTGAACTAGAGAGGTTTGTTCGCGATTCCCCGTGAGTCAGCGTTCCGGAATAATCTGAGCACGAGGAGGATCCTTGAAAATTGGGTGTGATTCGCCCTCATCAGGCGCAGTGAACGGGGCGCTCCGCCAAACTGGCTGTTTCAGAGGGCCTTGCCCGCGGAACTGGAAGAGTCCTCGGAGAGGGGCAAGAGGCAGGGTCATCAATCCCAAAAGTCCTCTGGCATTCATTCGCATGGTAAGATCCATCTCGTCTTTGCTCAGATCGATAAATCCCTCTCCGACGAAAGTAGTTGAGGGCGTTGAGGTGAGTAAATCCTTGGTGAACACAGCGCCATCTTTNACTATAAAGGTGGCAGAGGCGTCCCGCGCCTGTTCGTGACTGTATTCCTTGCCGAGAATCGTCCCGAGTGGAAGGGACAGAGGGCCGAAGATGGGGACGTTGAAAAGTTGACCGTTTTTCAATCCGATCACGCCTTTGCCGTTCAGCGATCCAGTGTCACCCGCAAAAGTCCTGAAATCCATCCGGCCAGTAATTGTACCTAATGCCTCTTTTTCGAAGGAGAACTTCTGACCAATTTCGGAAAGGCTCATATTGTCCCAGCGGATACCTCCTTCGATCAGAGTTTTACCCTGTGGGTTCTCTTCCACCGTGAGGGCTCCAGCCCCACTACCTCGAAACGTCTGGAACTTCAGGTCTGAGATATCGTGATGACCTGTCTTACTGGTGATCTTGGCAGAGAATCCTCTGAGCTGCAGTGCCTTGCCGAGAAATTCATAGTCGGTTACTCCTGGATTCTCGATATCGATGTTAATGAGAGTATCGGCTCCGTCCTCGCTGTGGTCGAAATGACCAGAGGCCTTCAGAGTTGGAAGCTCGCGGAAGCCGAGCANCTCCTCGATATATTCGGCGGTTCCGTGATCAGCAATGCGAAGGAGGGGTCCGGGCCATGCGCGGCCCTGCAAATTGACAATTTTGGTTGTCTCGTTTTTTGGATCGTAGTGGAGATGCTCGATATCAAGTTCTGTAGTGAGAGGGCCGCCGTGGCGATCCCGCAGAAAGTAGTCCGAATAGTCAAAGGTCAGTTTGGTGTTCGACAGTTGTAATCCCTGTGGATCGAATCCAAATCGTGTGGTCCCATTTCGGATGTGAACCCCGTTATAGACCGACTGCCCAAGGTTACAGGCACCATTCATCTCCCACGTTCCCGCGCCCTCGTTGTCCTCGTGCCGAGTCGCCTGCGCTGCGACGGAAAGGGCAAGAGTGCCGGGAACAACTTTTGAGAGACGGTAAGTTTGCCCGATTTGAGAAGACTTCAGGCCTTGACCCTGAATTTGAAGGGACAATCGGGGTGGGTGAGATTGGTGGGTGACCAGTCCNCTGACTGAACCTCCAAAAATTTTCATATTCAGCNCTGACACTTCGTTCTTTCGATAGCTGGTGCGAACGGTTGCCGAAAGCTCGCGGATCTCAATGGGATGCCCGAGCAAATCAAAGTCGGTATCANCATTTGTCTTTATCACGGTCTGAATGTCGGTGCGGTGCCCGGGCCTCAGGTGGTCAATCACGCCAGCGCAAGAAATGTGCGGAGCTTTGCGAAATCGGTAGGTTTCGCTCACATATCTGGAAGTTTTCGGGTCGAACAGCTGGAGGATGGGTCCAGGCCATGCTGTGCCCTCCAGTTTTATCACACGGGTAAGTTTTTCCTTGGCGTCAAAATGAACCATTTCAGCATGCATGGTGCCTGTCCCGGATTCCTCTCCGACGAGCTCGTCCACACCGTTGTCATTCTCAAACACTGCTTCGAGACCCTCGAAAATGTAGTCCAAGGGCGACATCGAGAAATNAGCGGAGGCAAGTTTTACCGCGACCCCATTGTGTCGAAAATTCTTAAGTTCGAAGCTGCCTGTAGCGTCCCAGTCGCTGAGGTTTTTCCTCCACACCGAGCCCCGGGCCTCGATCATGATTTTGCTGTCGTCATCGAATTCACTCTCTGTGAGAACGCGCTCGAGGCCTGACTGCTCACTGATAAAGGGACGGTAGACGGAGAGGGGTAGACTGGTCTCCGTCCGATATTGAACCAGATCGTTCTCGACCTTGACTTCTCCGGTCAGCGCTCCGGATTNGTGCTTTACGGTCAGATCACGCAGGTAGATGTCTCCATTTTTCCACGAGAAATCAGTATCGATACCCTCGAAGGGGATTCCAAGAAAGCGGAAGGACTTGGAGGAGAGAGAGCCGATGGCACTCAGATTCATTGTTCCCTCCTGAAGGGAAAACCTCCCACGCGCTCTTACCTCAGGGGCCACTTCCGGATTGAATTCAGCGAGGCTTTCGTCCTCGAATCCCTCCCGCAGTAAGTCCACGATCTTGATCGAAGAAGTTCCTTCATATCCACCGGTTTTGTCCTCGAGATCATAATGAGCCTGCAGACTGAGCTTTCCCACGCCGTCCGTGAAGGAAAGCTCCTCCACGCTGAGACTTCGATTTCCGAGCTCACCCGTGAGGCGAACATCCTGCATCCTGTAGTCGCCTCTCATGAAATTCGGTGCGCTCAGGGAAATAGAAGTGCGTATCGCCGCGAGGCTCTTGAAACTACCCTTGACCTCAAACTGGAGAGAAGGGGGAGAGTGGTCGGGAAAAGACCATGAATCGAGTTCCCGGAGAAGGTCCTCNGTAAAGTTCGCCCTGCGCTTACTGCTTTCNTCCTGGCCCGTTCCNTCACTCAGCTTATCGGGATCGAAATTATCCAGAGCAATATTTGCACGGATATTCATGCCCCTGAAGGTTCCCCGAGTGGTCTCGATCGTCAGGCGATCGTGGCGGTCAACACTGAGACGACCCGTGAGATTATTTATCCGCAGGGGAGTTTCGGTTGTCACTGGGATGATCAGTTCCGCATTCTCGAGGTAGACTCTGCGAATCTGCAGCTTTCCTCGGAATGCCTGCCCACGGTCAACATCGAGGCGCAGATCGGGAATTCTGGCGGTTACCCGACTGCGGGATTCATCGGTGAAAATCTGAAGATTTGTGGCGATGACTCCCTTGGTCGGGGAGAAGCGGACGGATTCAAAATCCGCATGGATGCCCCGGCGAGCCAGCTCGTCGGCGATACGCTGGCTCCAACGCCCTTCAAAGCCATGATTGCTGAGCCAGTAGGAAATCAGTCCAAGGCCGACCGCTGCGAGGATCAGGGTCACTGCGGTCGCTGGCTTGAAGTGACCAAGCCAGCGGAGAAGGTAGGCAGATTTCAAGATAAGGAAGGCTGAATGATGCCGCCGCCTGAAACAGGGAAGGCGTTCAGGAGACTATCATAGGAACTAGGCTTTAGGGAACCCTCGAAAAGGGATGGATTGTGAAATTCAATCTGGCGGTGTAAAGTCTGGATCTTTACCCTNACTGCGTGATGAAGGTGGCAGTTCTGGGCAGTGGAAGTGGAGGAAATGCTGCCGTGATCAAGGCTCGAGACACAACCATGCTCGTGGATGCAGGGCTGAGTGCCAGGCAGCTGGGCAGAAGATTAGAGCAGATCGGTGTCGACCCAGACTCGCTGGATGGAATCCTGCTGACTCATGAGCATCGTGACCACACCTGTGGGCTGGAAGTCTTTCTCCGGAGGCGCTCCACTCCGGTTTTTACCACTGCCTTGACGCGTGAGACCCTTGGTGACCGCATAACTGATAGTGTGGACTGGCGCATCTTTCAGCACGGGCAGGTATTCAATGTTGGAGAGGTTGCCGTGGAGGCTTTTGCCCTGCCTCACGATGCAGTTGACCCGGTAGGATTTGTTTGTCGCTCTGGTAATTCATGTATTGGAGTCGCGACAGATTTTGGCTTCGTGACAAATCTGGTGCGGGACCGTTTAAAGGGTGTCCACGCGCTGCTGGTTGAAGCTAATTACGACGACAAGATGCTGGATGCGGATAGCAAAAGGCCATGGTCAATCAAGCAGAGGATTTCCTCACGACACGGCCACCTCTCTAATCTGCAGACCGCTGATCTGGTTGAGGGTCTCCTTGACCACGGNTTGAAGACGGTGATTCTAGGTCACCTTAGTAGCGATTGCAATTGTCCGGATGTAGCCGTGTCTGCAATTCGTGAAATCGAATCAGCAAAGGGGATGGAGAGACAACTTGGTGTCCACGTCGCGTCTCAGGCTGAGCCCACCAGCTGGGTTGAGATTCGTGGGGAAGAAGCAGAGGAGTGCTCTGCTCCCGCAACGATGAACCAGATGGATCTTGCGATTGGAACGCATTTGTAAGGGTTTTAACCTTTGCGCATGGGAAGTTCCCCGTCATGCTCGCGCTCCTTGAGTTCCCCTGCCGTCAAACCTTCNCTCGAAGAATTTCGCACGCTCGNCGAGCNGGGGAACGTGGTGCCAGTCTACGCGCAGCTGGCAGCCGATTTCGAAACGCCACTTTCCGCTTATCTTAAGATTCGTGATGGTCGCCATGCTTTCCTTTTCGAAAGTGCGGAAAGCACTGACGCCAGTGGGCGCTGGTCAATAGTAGGGAGCTGTCCGAGTCGTGTTTTTGAGGCGCATGGTGGTGAAGTTGTAATTCGTAAGGGTGGGGAAGAGAGCGCCATTGCGGCTGAGAGGGATCCACTGGCGGAGCTGGAAAAGTACATGTCCAGTTTCAATCCGGTATGCCATGGTGATGCGCCCCCGTTTTTTGGAGGTGCGGTCGGATATCTGGCGTATGATGGTGTTCGTCAGTTTGAGCCGAGCGTTGGGGAGCCGCCTCCTGACGATCTCAAGTTGCCGGAGGCGGTATTCATGATTACGGACTCCGTCCTGTTGTTTGATCACAAGTTGCGTCGTTTGCTGGTCGTAGCGAATGCNATGTTGGACGACCATGCGACAGAGGAGGAAGCTTACNATGAGGCGGTTGGAAGAGTGGCGTCTCTGATAGAGGTCCTCGATCGCCCCTTACATGTACCAGCACTTAACGGGCTTCAGGATACGATTGTCCCGGCGCCGGTAAGTAACACTACTCAGGAGCATTTCGAATCCATGGTGAAGACAGCGAAGGAGTATATTGCTGCCGGTGATATTTTTCAGGTCGTCCCCAGCCAGCGTTTCGAGGCGCCATTTGAAAAGGCGCCTATCGATCTCTACCGCGCCCTGAGGCATGTCAATCCGTCTCCGTATATGTTCATATTAGAGCTGGGTGATTTTTCCCTNGTGGGAAGTTCCCCGGAGGTTCATGTGCGGTGCGTTGAAGGGAAAATTGATATTCGACCAATCGCGGGCACTCGATGGAGAGGTAAGACCGCAGAGGAGGATGACGCTCTGGCAGAAGACCTGCTTTCTGATGAGAAGGAGCGAGCCGAGCATGTGATGCTCGTGGACCTGGCGAGGAATGACGTAGGGCGCATCGCCGCCCATTCCACGGTAGAAGTTAACGATTTCATGATCGTGGAGCGCTACAGCCATGTGATGCATATCGTGTCCAACGTCACCGGAACACTTTCACCAGAGCACAGTTCCTATGATGTTCTGAGGGCAACTTTTCCAGCAGGTACAGTCAGTGGTGCGCCCAAGGTCAGGGCNATGCAGATTATAAACGAGTTAGAGTGCAACAAGCGTAACGCTTATGCTGGAGCGGTAGGTTACTTTGGATGGGATGGTGCTCATGATTCCTGCATAGCGCTGCGGACGTGCCTGCTCAAGGATGGGAAAGTTTATGTGCAAGCTGGTGCCGGTGTAGTGGCAGATAGTGATCCGGTCTACGAGTATAAGGAGACCGTCAACAAGGCGATGGGAATGCTTAGAGCAATCGCTTTGGCCAATACTCTGGAAACTTAGCAGGAACCTGACTCTGGGAGTGTTTATGGTTCACCCGGCCTAGAAAAGGATTTACCTGTATGGGAGCCTGATCAATACCGACGCATTAACCTATTCTAAGTCTCATGCTTCTCGTTATAGATAACTATGACTCCTTTACCTATAACCTCGTCCAGTTTTTTGGTGAGCTGGGAGCGGAAATGGAAGTCCGACGTAATGACGAGGTGACCGTCGAAGAGATCAAGGACCTCAAGCCGCAACGCATCTGNATCTCTCCGGGGCCGTGTAGTCCNAATGAGGCGGGAATCAGTTGTGCGGTGATCAGCCAGTTCGGGCCAGAGGTTCCCATTTTAGGTGTTTGTCTCGGGCATCAATCGATCGGGCAGGTATACGGGGGAGAGATCGTCCGGGCGGAGCAATTGATGCACGGGAAAACGTCCATGATCGAGCACGACGGAGAGGGTATTTTTCGGGGCTTAGATTCTCCTCTTGAGGCAACTCGCTATCATTCTTTAATCATCCGCAAGGATTCTCTTCCAGAATGCCTTGAGCAAACCGCGTGGTGTGGAGACCTGATCATGGGGATCAGGCATCGTGATTTTCCTGTCCACGGAGTACAATTCCATCCTGAATCAATCCTCACTGAGGGGGGCAAACAGCTTCTTGCGAATTTTCTCGAGATGTAACGTGAGAGTCCAGGCGGGGCCTCAGAGTCCGGGAGAGTCTGAGAGATTATTTCTCGATGCTGACCGCGAGGTCGGCCCCAAGGCCCTCTAGGGCTGCAATGAGACCCTCTTCGTCAAAGTCCTCGTTGACGGTTACTGTGCCCCTGGCCCTGAAGACCGGATGCCCGGCATGTGGGGCCGATTCAAGATTACTTGTGAGCTCCTCTACGTTGCCTCCGCTTATGACGATGGCGGAGGCGAGTTCCTGAATAATTCCGGGGCGATCGTTTCCTACGACGTCGAAAGAGATAATCTTCTGGCTGTGACGGATCTCGGGGAGTTCTTCTGATACCGAGACGGTAAGATTTTCAAGGGAGCGAAGAGAAGAGAGAAGATCCTCGTAAGTCTCTTCTGGGCACTGGATTCTAAGCATACCTGCGAAATTGCCGGCGAGGTGAGACATGCGGGATTCTTCCCAGTTTCCCCGGTTACGGGCGACAGTAGCCGACAATTCTTCAACGAGTCCGGGTCGGTCCGGACCGATCAGGGTCATCACTATGTTACGCATTATCTGGAAAGTGAGGGGGTTTAGATGGCAAAGGTTAACACACCTGTCCTGTTGCAGTTATTCCACAATAACCGGTGTGCCGATTTCGGCGTTTTCAAAGAATTTTTTTGCCATGTCGGCTGGGAGGCGGACGCAGCCGTGAGAAGCCGCGTAGCCTGGGAGATGTCCTGCATGCATGCCGACGCCGTGGTTAAATCTCAGGAAGTGGGGCATCGGTGAACCGACGAATTTCTGTCCGGGTCCCGGCTTATCCTTCCTTGAATCAGCGTCGTCATTTAGGACTGTTCCAGTCGCAAGGTCTACGATGGTGCCGTAGGTTCGGGAATAATAGTCCACCGACTTCTGGGTCACCGTGAAGCTCCCCGGCTTTGTCGTATACTTCGAGTTTCCGGTTGAAACCGGGGTCACGCCNGCAAGTTGACCGCCTTTGTAAAAATAAGCTTTCTGCTCGGCCCTGACGATGTGGATTGCGGTGGGGCCAATCAGAGAGTCGCCATCCCAGAATTTGGAAGCTTCTGCAGGATTTGCAGGTCCGCTCTGTGGTGGGGCACCCACACCGATGCCAGCAAGATAGCGTGAGGAGGGTGGAGGTTGGTCATAGATTCGGGAGATCGGTCCGCAGGAGAAGAGACTTCCGATGGCGATAAGAAGAGTGGGTAAGGAGAGGATCTTCATTACGGGAGGACTTGGGGGGTCAGTTTCTTAATCCCTGAGCACTGTGAGCATGATCTCCGNACCGCGATGCGGAGTTCGTTCGGGCCGGGTGCAGGAAAGGGTCACAGCTCGTCCTTAACGCGGAATTGCTTGGTTCGGTGTTTCTGGCGCCATGCCGCAGGTTTAACAGTGCCTACGGTGTTGTCGTCGTATTTTTTCCGCAATTCTTCGAGTTCAGTTTTCATCTGGGAAATCTGAACTGCGTATTTCTCATCCGCGTAGAGATTTTGTAATTCATCTGGATCTTCTTTCAGATCGTAAAATTCCCACTCCCCGAATTCGTAGAACTGAATGAGCTTATATCTCTCGGTTCTGATTCCATTGTGTCGAGGTACCTGATGGACGCTCGGGTATTCATAGTAGTGGTAATAAATGCTTTCTCGCCATTCCTTCGGGCTTTGTCCCTTGAGGAGTGGAACAAGAGAGCGGCCCTGCATATCATCTGGAATTTCTACTCCTGCAGCTTCCAGAAAAGTTTCAGCGTAGTCGAGGTTCTGGACCATGTGTTGCTTATCGCGCGATCCGGGCTTTGTCACTCCGGGCCACTTGATGATAAGAGGCATCAAAAGAGACTCTTCATACATCCAGCGCTTATCGAACCAGCCATGATCCCCGATGTAGAACCCCTGGTCCGAGGAGTAAACCACGATGGTATTGTCGGAAATTCCCATTTCATCCAGCGTTCGCATAAGGGTTCCAACACTTTCATCGACGCCTCGCACGGAGCGTAGATAATTCTTGGCATATCGCTGGTATTTCCAGCGCACGAGGTCTTTTCCCGAGAGGTTGGCTTTCTTGAGCCTGGCATCACGCGGCGCATAATGGTCGCGCCACGCGGTAAGCTGGGTCGGTGTCATTCGTGACATGTTGCGCCATGCAGACTTGTCAAACATACCTTTCTTATCCGCTCCTTTGTAGGCAGGAGTCAGATCGTAGAAGAGGTCGAACTGGAGGTCCATGTGGCCATCGATCTCTAGTTCCTGCCAGCGTGCTGGGCTCGCGTTATCCTCCCATTTGTCAAAAAGTGTTTCAGGTTCCGGCAGATCCTCATCCGCCCACAAGTGNAGGTGACGTAGTGCAGGCATCCAGTTACGGTGTGGGGCCTTGTGCTGACACATCAGGAGAAACGGCTGATCCTGATTGCGCCCTTTTCTGAGCCAGTCAACGGCCAGATTCGTCACGACGTCGGTGCAATGTCCCTCGATGGTGGTTTTTCCCTCGGGGGTAAGGAGATCAGGATTGTAATAGAGGCCCTGTCCCGGAAGAACCATCCACTTGTCGAATCCCTGAGGCTTCGATTTGAGGTGCCACTTTCCGAACATGGCGGTCTGGTATCCCGCCTTTTGCAGAAGCTTGGGAAATGTTTGCTGAGAACCATCGAAATTGTTCCCGTTGTTCATAAAGCCGTTCTTGTGGCTGTGTTTACCAGTAATGATCNCCGCCCGGCTCGGACCGCAAATTGAGTTAGTGCAGAAGCTTTTGTCAAAAAGCATTCCCTCTGATGCGAGACGGTCTATGTGAGGGGTAGGGTTAGTGCTCTTCAGCCAGCCATCATAGGCGCCGATCGCGTGAGGCGCATGATCGTCGCTGAAAATGAAGACAATGTTAGGTTGCTTTTGAGCGGCGGAGGAAAAGAGGCAGGTGGCGATCCAGAGCGAAACGATGATTCTCATGATTTATCCAGGGAGGAGGTGTATTATTTCTTCAAGTCCACGCAGAGCAAGCGATTCTGTCCTCGCATGTAAAGGCGCCCGTCGCTGAGGGCCATGGGACTCCAGAATTTGAGGTCAAATTTCTTTTCAAGATCGCTACCGAAAACATTTGCAGAGGCGAGCTCGCGAAAGCCTTCTTTGCTAACTTCCCCGAGGCGGAGNATGCCCTTTTCTCCATCTTGGACTATCAGCATGCCATCAGCATAAAGGCTTGCACCTCGCCCCATGAAGGGGTCGTTGCCTGTGCGCCAAAGCTCCTGACCGTCAAGGGTCCAGCAGCTCAACCCACCGGTTTTTCGCCTTGTGGTGACCCGATGATTAGAGTTCTCATTGGCGAGGAAATAAAGATGGTTGGCGATTATAAACGGAGGGTGAATCTGAGACCCTTTCTGGATCGACCATTTTTCACTTAGCAGATAGCGGTTATTCTCTCGCTGGATGGAGAGCATCTTGGATCCGCAGTCATAGCCGCCGGTGACGAAGAGAAGAGTATCGCTGACCTTGGTCACGGGGGGGATAGGGATCCTGTTATAGTAGTGGGAAGTCTGCCACAGGGTCTTGCCATCGTTTGGTCTATAACTGGTGACAAGGCCCTCCTTGCTTCCTTGGTTTACCACTGAAGTCAGGACGATGTGCTGTTCTCCTGCAATCTCCAGCAGCGTGGGAGAGGAGTGTGAATTGCCGATGGGTCCGCTCCGCCAGACCTCTTTTCCAGTGTTGCGGTGCCAGGCGGCAACGCCTGTTTTCGAACCAAATGGAGTAACAATAACAATGTCGTCGACTACTAGAGCGCACTGGGCATAGCCCCACTTCGGCGTCATCGCATCCGGATATCTCTCGGACATCATTACCTGCCAGCGAGCCTTCCTTGTGGTCCGATCTACGCAATGGACTCGTCCAAATGATCCGATAAAATATACAGCGTCTTCCCGGATGGTAGGGACGCTTCGGGACCCGGGGAATGCTGGCTCTCCCTGCGAAGGGCTCTCGTAGCGCCACTGTTCATTGCCCGTAGTGGCATCCAAGCAAATCAACATATCCTTTCTCTTTGCTACCCGGTCGACGATGAAGAGATCTTTCCCGTCAATGGCGCATCCGCCGAAGCCCTCCTCAAGAGCCTTCTCCCAGATAATCCTCGGTCCCTCNTCAGGAAAACTGCGTAATAAACCCGATTCGTTCGAGGTGCCATTACGATGAGGACCTTGGAATTGTGGCCAGTCCGCGAGCGCGGCTGCAGCGCAAAGCGCTGTAAGAATGATGCAGTAGACTTCTATTTTCATGGTTTTTTCAGTTTGGTTCCGAGGAGATCCTGCGTTGGCCATATCGGCCCACCCAGTCGAGCGGTCCCTCATTCTCGATCCCTTTCAGGACTTTGAAGAAGGCCTCCTTCATCTCCTCGAGCTTTGCTGGTTTTTTCGAGGCGAGGTCGTGTTCTTCCTTCCAGTCGGTCTGGATCTGATAAAGCTGGAACTTGTCGAAGCCGATATTGGATATCAACTTCCAGTCTCCAATTCGCAGGGCTGCGTGGCTGTTTGCGGGAGCAATGTGATTTCGCCAGAAGAGAGGAACAGGACGCTCGACGGGGTTGTCGTCGAAAGCTGGCACCATGCTGACTCCGTCAATGGTGCGATCACGTGGCAGGGGAATGTCTGTAATGTCGAGAATGGTAGAGAATATATCCGAGCCAATGACCGGGACATCACTTACCGATCCCGGCATTATCTTTTCGGGCCAGCGAACCATCCCAGCGACTCTGATGCCGCCCTCATGGCTATCTCTCTTCCGACCACGTAGTCCGCCGGTCGAGCCCCGGGTGCGGCCCTTGTTGCCTTTTCCTTCCGGGCCGTTGTCTGAGGTAAAGAAGACGATGGTGTTGTCCCGCAGGTTGAGTTTATCCAAAGCTTTCATCACTATTCCAAAGGCGTGATCCAGTTGTGTAATGTTGCCATGATGCTGTCGGATACCCTCATCCTTGATATGGAGGTAAGACTCCATGAACTCCTCTGCGGATTCGATAGGAAGGTGAGGTTCGTGGGTCCAAACCGACAGAAGGAATGGCTTGCTCCGGTCGCGCACCTCATTCAACCAACGCACGCCCTCCTGTGCCACAAGCGGCGCGGCGTATCCTTCAAGTTGCCCCATTGGTTTCCCGTTAAGAACAAAGTTTCTGGGATTTTTGTGGCTGGGCGCTGCGTTATTCTGAGTTGCCATCCAATNGTTGTAGCCATGATCGTCCGGCTGGGGCTGTTTCGTGCTATTGAAATGTCCGTTGAGGTGCCATTTTCCAACATGGCAGGTGTCGTAGCCTTTTTCCCTTAGTAGTTCCGGGAAGGTAATCTCACTTTCTCGAAGATGGCAGGCATGGCCTCCCGGGATCCAGCGCCAGACACCGTTGCGATACGGAGTGCGGCCGGTGAGAATTGATGAACGGGATGGTGAGCAGACTCCACAGGCCGAATAGCACTGGGTGAAACGGATTCCCTCAGTGGCAAACTTGTCAAGGTGTGGAGACTGGATGATTTCGTTNCCGTAGCATCCCAGATCACCCCACCCCATGTCATCCACGAGAAAAACGACAATGTTGGGAGGTGGTGCGCCGGGCAGCGAGGATTGTCCGAGAAGGAGGCAATAAACGGCGAGTCGGATGGCATTCATTAAATGATAAAGGGACCAGGGAAATTCTTTCTCTGAGGATATACCAGTTACTTTGCGCGGCCAGCGGTCCATTTGATCGCCGCGAGGAGATGGGCGCGACCAAAGGGAGTGTCGATGGACTTTATGTCGTGTCCGAGTCCCGTATAGAGATATCGCCCCTTGCCCATTTTACGCCTCCAGCAGATGGGATGGTCATCTCCCATTGGTTTCATCTCGGCGTAGGATGGATGGTCTCGAAGCGGGACGTAACTTTTTTCATCAAGTCGGAGGAGAACTTCCACACCAGGAAGGCCCGTTACAGATTTGTCGAAGTTCAGCCAGTCGGCGGTGTATCTGAATTCCTTGCTTTTTCCTGCTACAACGGGGTCGCCCTCCGCCTTAGGGTCAACGAGAAATCTCGCCTCCATGAATTCGGAGTCACCATGAAAATCGCAGCCTGCAATTTCGATGAGTTCTGGCCAGGTCCCATTCTGAACAATGCCAGCATGCATGACCATGATGCCGCCACCATTGTTGAACCATTGAATTACGGGCTTTCGCTCCTCGACCGTGAGGCTTTCCCCCAGATTAGTAGCATTGTTGAACAGAATCAGATCGTAGTTTTTCAGATTCCGCCCGCTGAGCTCGTTCGCGCTTTCGGTAATGCTGACATTGATATCATGTTTTGCGCCGAGGGTGGCGAGATATCCGTTGATCCGTGCAATTTCCGGATGGCGATACCACGAAGTCTTCGAATAGACAATGACTTCGATTGGCCGGGCGCATCCAAGGTCAATAGCCAGCCCGAGAAGTCCTAGAAAAAAAATAGCACGGGTCATATGATGATTGAAAGTGTGCCCAAGTTGAGCAGGCCGGAGAAGGTGAGTCAATCGGCTGGGCAGCTACCGGAGCGACCCCATGTGAGGGCCGNTTGGAGTCCCGGGGTCTACTTCCCCTTTCTTTCCGACAGAAATCGCACGAGATCCCTGAGTTCTTCACGACTCAGCTGTGCCGTCAAGCCGGCTGGCATGATCGTGCTGGCGTCCTGCCGGTGCTGGACTTGAGAAGGTGCCAGCGTTCTGCGCCTGCGGGTGACGGCATCTTCGATGATGATTCGCTGGCTGTCTTCATGCTTAAGATGGCCGCTTACCACCAGGCCATCCCGGGTTGTAATCGAGGTGGAGAGGTAGCCCTCCTTGATCTGGCGTTGGGGCCAAACTACGGATTCGATGATGATCTCAACGGGTAAGCCTGCGCCTACAGCTGTAAGTTCGGGTCCGAATTTCATTCCCCTTCCGGAAATTACATGGCACTTGGTGCAGGCCAGAGAATCTCGGTGGTAGACTTTTGATCCGCTCCTGGAATCGCCGTCTTTTCGGACTTCCGCGGCAAGGGAGTCAATCCATTGCTGGCTGTAGACTGGCAGGCCAACGGTGGGAGAGGATTCTGTATTAGGAGGGTCGAGGGCTTTCTCAAGATGTGTGGAATGAAGGCCAGCAGCCCCCAATGCTCCGCGGATTCGATTGCGGAGGCCCAGACTCAATTCGATCTTCTGGAGGCTAGAAGTCAAGGCAGGGGCTCCGTCAGCGCGAGTGAGAAAAGGGATGAGGTAGGGCTCTAGAGGATCGTCCAGCCCCGCAGCGGTGAGGGCTTTCGCCGCAATTTGTGCTGCCATGCCCGGGTTTAGTGCGGTCAGCGCATCAAGCGCGGCATGGCGTATCCCCACGTCATCGGATGCGGCACTCAAGGCAGCGAGATCATCGAGACGGTGCTTTGCCAACTCTGGGAAATGGCTGATGGATCTAAGGGCTGCGATGCGAATTTCCTGGGCAGCGTGAGGATTGAAGGTGGTGTTGATTACCAGTTCCCTCAGGTTGAGCATCTGCCAATATCCGATCAGTTGAAGGGCATGGATTTTCTGTTTAGCTGTTCCTGTTGTAACAGCAGAGGCGAGGAGCGAGCTCAGGGTCGGGTTCCGAGGTTTCAGTTCCCTGATGGAGGCAGACTCCTGCATCGCGGATAGAAGCGGAGTGGAGTTTCTCACATCAGCATGGGCTTTGGTGATCAGCCAGTCGAGGTCTTCGACAGTTCCCTGAGTGGCGAGAATCATCGCGAGAATCGGCAATGCAGGGCTTGTTGGTTTCAGGGACTCGTCCTCGAGAATCTTGCGAGCAACACCGGCGGCGTCCTGTCCCGAGGTTTGGTCGAGAAGAAAAGCGAGATGTCCGATGTTATTAATAGCGAGTCGCCCCTCTCTCAAGGACGTGAACCACCACCGTTGCAGGGCATGGGCGCATTGACGAAGGGCCGCTTTAATGAAGCGGTCGGTTGGAGCATCGAGGGCGAGGACCGCTGTTTCCATCGCCTCGGCAGACTGGAGCTGACTGGCGGCCACTACGGCTTCAAGTCGCACGCGGGGGTGGGGGTCAGTTACTGAGTTTCTCAGATAGTTCAGTGGTGTCGGCAGACGATCATGCCAGCGGCCAACTACGCGGGTTGCGTAGGACCGGGCCAGTGGCTCGCTTGATTTGAGTAAACGATCCAGTAGCTCAGGGTTTACTATTTCAAACCACTCGTGAAGGCAGAGGGCTTCGAAGATGTGATGGTCCAGACGAGGATCCTGAGGATCGAATGAGGATACCCATTTTGCTATCGTCCGGCGTATTTCAGATCGTCGTACCGAATCAGCATACCGGTCCGAGAGGATAATTCGTAATCTCTCCCGCTCCTTGAGAGTCGCCCTGCAGAGGGATTCAAGAAGTTCCCTTGTGGGCATCAGGTGGTAATCGGGAGCCCGGACAGCAGGCTTTCCCTCTGCGGTCAGGCGCCAGATTCTTCCGTGGGTCTTATCTCGATCAGGATGACGCAGAGAGGCCTGATAGTGCCCGATAATGGGGTTATACCAGTCTGCGATATAGAGAGCCCCGTCCGGTCCTGTCTGGATATCCACAGGCCGAAAACTTTGATGGTCTGTAGTCCATAGTGGATCTAGTAGTTCTCCCCGGTGGCCTGCTCCATCGGAGGTGATTTTGAGGCGATCGATCAGATGTGCGAAGTAGCCTGCAATGACGATGTTGCCCTGGAGATCGTCCGGGAGGGCCGGAGAGTCAATAATCTCACAGATCATGCTCTTGATACGTGTGCCTCCAATGTCGAGCGGAGGGTGGCGGTTCTCTGTGTGAACCATGACGGGAAGTAGCTCGCTTACTGCATTCCCATTACTCTTGGCGAACGGTTGACCCCAATGTCCGTGAGATAGTCCCCAGGGGTTCTGCCCGCTGCATCCCCGAAAGGCGTGCAGCTGCATCCTGCGAGGACGGAGGCGCCATACGCCGTGCTCATTCATGCGAACGATTCCCCAGGGGGTCTCGACCCGTGAGAAGTTGTGCAGACCCTGACAGAAAAGCAGCTCTCCACCCGGGCTCCAGGTAAATGAGTTAATGTTCTGATGGGTGTCCCCGGTGCCAAAGCCACTGAGAACAACTTCCCGATGATCAGCCCGGTCATCTCCATTGGTGTCTGTAAGGAAGACTAGGTCCTGACCCTCACCAATATAAACCCCTCCATTCCCCAGGGCGAATCCGGTAGGCATGTTGAGCCTGTCTGCGAATACCCGAGTCGTGTCTGCTTTTCCATCGTGGTCGCTGTCCTCGAGGATGAAAAGTTTGTCGTTGGGCGTCTCAGATGGAATGGCCTGTGGATAGACGAGAGAACAGAGAACCCAGAGCCTTCCCCTTGGTCCCCAGCGCATCACGATAGGGTTGGCAATTCCGTCCTGTTCCGAAGCGAAAAGGGAAACATCATACCCTTTGGCAATCTTGAAGGATGCGAGCTCCGCCTCGCTCGAGTTATCATGGGGCGCGGGTCCGACAGAATAATTCTTGGGTTGGGCGAGTAGCGTCCCGTGGGCTATCCCCAGAAGGAAAATAAGGAGGAATTTTTTCATCGGGAAGGGGTTCTCATTTTCCAGATGCTTTCCTCAGCCTTTTCTATGAGAGGAATGATGGCCCTGACTTCTTCGGGGAACCAGCGAGGTTGCCCCGGGCGGTGATCTCTGCTGCTAGCTACTTGCTGGCGGTTGCCGTAGAGAAAAGACCAATTGGTAGGTCTCCAGTGCTGACGCCACAGAACATTCTTTCGGCTGATTTGCTGGCGCAGGAGCTCGAAGTGTCTGGTCCGCGCCGCCGTCTTCTTCCTAGTCAATCGTGATGCGACATTTTGTGCCCAGCGCCACTGACCTTCCGCATTAAGCTGGCTACTGCTGCTGGTCCAACCTGAGGAGTCGATTTGGGAGAGGTCGACGTAAATATATTTTCTTCGCTGGGCGAGTTGGCGGATGCCCTCGCTGTAGGCGGCTATATCCCCATTGCGCAGGCTCAGGTCTGGAAGGAGAGGGTCCCTGTGTTTTTCAAACTGGTGCGGAGAGACCAGCACAATACGGCGAGTGCATTGTTCGAACTGATCGAGAAGATCTTCGTAGGCTTCCAGAAACCGAGGAAGATGGGTGGCGCCGCCGAGAGCCTCAACCTGTCCGAAATTGGCAATGACGATACTCGCCCCCATGCGTCGGAGCAGATCGAGATGTGAACCAAAATTTCTCGGACGCTGCTGTAGATAAACGGTGTCCGCCTGCCAGGCCATATCGCGGAAATACGCGCGCTCGGAAGAGCTGAGAGTGAGTAGAGTCTCAAGAAATCCAGACTCGAACTGCTTGACGATGTTCGTGCCGCCGGCCAGTGCTACAACATCGTTGGTCTCGATGCTAAACTCTCCCTCAAACGAGTTGTCAGTGCGAGGATCCGAGAAGGGTTTTCCGGGGGCAACTAGCAGCTGCAAGCTCGCGCCGACCTTGTAGCGCCATGGCCCTGCAAGGGGAATGTTCGTGCCACTTCCGCTAAGTTGAAGTTTTCCGTGGGTCTGTGCGATGCCTCCTCCATGCCCGTGGTCGAATACACGGACGGTGATAGTATTCTTGCCTTGCTTGAGGGTGCCCGGAGCCAGTTTATAGGAGCGAGGGGTAAAGTGGTCTCCCGGCTGTTCGTAGCCGCCAACTCTTTTGCCGTTGATCCACGTTACATCCATATCGTCGATTGCTCCCAGCTCGAGAGTAGCCTCCCTGCTCGCCATCAGAGCCGGCACATCAACTGTGCGACGAAACCAGACCACGCCGTCAAAATCGGGAAGTCCCGCTATTTCCCAGTGGGTTGGGAGTTTCATGGTCTCCCAGTTGGAATCGTCAAGGTCTCGTGTGGCCCATCGATCATTCCGCGAGCCAGGGTCATGAATCCGTATTAGTTCCGGCCATTGCGGAGCAGGAGATTTTGTTCCGGCATTGTCGACGGAGCGAGGTTTAATCCGGTGGTGATCAGCGTTATCGTCAGCCTCGATTACGGCCAGAGCCATGAGCATGTAGAGCGCGCCGTGTCGGAGGAACATGGATGGATGGGTTGATCTGTAGTTTTCCCCCTGTCGACCTCCACGCCAACCAGAAAAGAACTGGATTGGAGCGGAGATCGGAAGATCCTCAGAATCAAGAGTAGTGGAACAGGGAATCTGTGCATCAGTCGATGCCTCATGTTGGAATTCTAAGGTAATCGACCTCTTTAAAAAGGGCCCGCCTGCATCTCGCAGGCGGGCCCAGAGCTTTGGAGCAGGGAAGAAATTCCTGCTATGAAGGGGGATTAATTTCTAGAGTTTCCAGTCCCCCCTGTAGGGCAGGGAGTAGAGAATCTTATGAGCCTTATCGTCACCAATGACGGCCTCTTGCTTGGGATCCCATTTGATGGCACGACCGATTTCATGGGAAACGTAGGCGATGTGGCCGGGCGTGATCGCGCGATGAGCGTTCTCTGCCGGTGCTACCGTTTCCTTTCGGGACTTCACGCAGTCAATGAAGTTTCTCTGATGGCCGGGCGATTTGTAGCCCTTCCATTTTCCAGCGCTGAAGCCTTTTTTGATCCATTCCTTGTTTGAGGCGTCGAGGCGGCCACGATTGACCCAGACCCAGCCATCGGTGCCAATCCACTTACAGCCACCACTAATGCGAGAGGACATTTTGACCTCGATATCGTTAGGATACTTGGAGATGACGTCATACTGCCAAGCGGTATCGTAGATGTCCGGGGTCTTTGAGAAGTCCCAGTTCTTCGCTTCCACGCTTACTGGTCCGCCGCCGCCGCCAGTAGCCTCAAGTCCAAGCCCCCAGTGGGCAATGTCGTTGTGGTGGCCGATCCAGTCCATGAGTTGGCCACGGCCATAGTTGGTGTGCCAGCGCCAGGACCAGTGATGGCGAGCTTCCATAAAGGGAAGAACCGGGCTGGGCCCACACCACATGTCGTAGCCTTCAGGAGCATCCTTGAGGGTGGGGTCACGGTCGGGGCCGGTCCGTCCCCCGGGGAGCCCTACTTCGACGTGAGTCACCTTTCCAATCAATCCGTTGCGAACAATCTCCACAGCCTGACGGAAGTTCCAGTCGGAGCGTTGCTGGGATCCGACCTGGAAGATGCGCTTGTGCTTGGCGACGGTCTCATGGATGGCTTTACCTTCCGCATGGAAGTGAGTGACGGGTTTCTCGCAGTAGACATCCTTGCCGTTACGAAGGGCCTCCATACAGATAAGTCCATGCCAGTGGTCTGGAGTGGCGACCATTACGGCGTCGATATCGTCACGGGCGCACAGTTCACGATAATCAAAGTAAGCCTTGCAGTCCTTGTTGCCGTATTTCTTGTCCACGGCCTCCTTGCCTCCCTCTGATCCACACCTGCGGTTACGGTCTGTGTGGTTCTTATGACAGTCAGAAACCGCAACACCTTGAACATCCTTGTGGTTAATGTGGGCCTGCATTACGCCAAGGCCTCGGTTGCCGATACCGATAAAGCCCATCACTACCCGCTCGCTGGGCGCGGTATTACCATCCTTGCCGAGGGCGCTGGAGGGGATGACGGTGGGAAAGCCGACGGCGGCGCCGGCAGCGGTTGATTTCTGGAGAAAACTCCTTCTCGTTTGCTTCGTGCTCATGTAAATTTCTAGAGGAATATAATTGGAACACGCAGGTTATCGCGCCTCAGAGGCAAGGATGCAAACTCCAACCACGGGAGCCACGCAAAGATGCGATATCCCAATGAAAGGACCATCCAAGGTCCGTCCCCACGCCTCGAATTGTTAGCGATCTTGATAACTTGTGCATAAGTCGGGGGGTTCAGATTGAGCGACCTCCCATGACGGTTAGTTGGCTACACGTTGCTGCCGTTTGGGCCGGCTTTCAGGGGATTGCTTCGCGATCGCACTTGAAAAGCAGCGTTTTCTCTTTAACGTTCCGCCTCCCCCGGCATTTGATTGGCCGAGGCCTTTTATCAAATGCAAATCGGGATTCCGAACGAGATATATGACGGAGAATGCCGGGTCGCCACTACCCCGGATGTTGCGCAGCACCTCCAGAAACTTGGTTTTACAGTTGCTATTGAGCAGGGAGCCGGAGAGGCGGCCAGTTTTCCTGACCAAACTTATCGGGATGCAGGGGTTCAGATTATCGAGAAGGCGGAGGACCTCTGGTCGTCCTCGGACATCATCTTCAAGGTGCGGGCGCCTGAGGACGGGGAAGTCGGCCTCCTTGCACCGGGTAAAATCCTGGTGAGTTTTATCTGGCCGGCCCAGAATGAAAAGTTGATGGACGCGCTTGCTGCGACCGGAGCAACGGTGCTGGCGATGGACAGTGTGCCAAGAATTTCCCGCGCGCAGAAACTTGATGCTCTGAGTTCTATGGCCAACATCGCGGGTTACCGCGCTGTGGTTGAGGCGGCGCAGCACTTCGGGAGATTTTTCACTGGTCAGATAACCGCTGCGGGGAAGGTTCCTCCTGCCAAGGTGCTGGTCATCGGCGCTGGAGTTGCGGGTCTGGCGGCGATCGGAGCCGCCCGCAGCATGGGGGCCATTGTCCGAGCCTTTGATACTCGGCCGGAGGTGAAGGAGCAGGTCGAGAGCATGGATGCTGATTTCCTCATGCTTGATTTTGAAGATGAGGAGGATGGGTCTGGGGAAGGAGGTTACGCCAAGGTCATGAGCGAGGCGTTCATTGAGGCGGAAATGGCTCTCTTCCGTGAGCAAGCTCAGGAGGTGGACATTATTATTACTACAGCGCTGATTCCCGGAAAGCCGGCGCCAAAGCTGATTCTCGCCGATATGGTTGAGTTGATGAGGGAGGGTAGCGTCATCGTTGATCTCGCCACGGAACAGGGTGGCAACTGCGAGCTTTCGGAGGCAGGTAAAGTGGTGGTGAAACACGGAGTCAGTCTGGTAGGCTACACCGATCTTCCTAGTCGTCTGGCCGCTCAGTCCAGCCAGCTCTATGGGACAAATCTCCGGCATATGTTGACGGATCTGAGCCCGGAAAAGGATGGAACTGTCAATGTGAATATGGAGGATGAGGTCATCCGGGGTGCAACTGTCATCAAGGAAGGAGAGGTTACCTGGCCGCCTCCCGCGCCCAAGCTTTCCGCGGCTCCCACGAAGGAGAAGAAGGTTGAGGAACAGCCCCAGCCAGCTCCGGTAGTGCCTGCAGCAAAGCGCTCGGTCCTCGGATTTCTGGTTCCGCTTCTCCTCGCGGGAGGCGCCCTCGCCGGGGTCGGGGCCTTCGCTCCATCCTCTTTCATGGAGCATTTCACGGTCTTCGTCCTCGCCTGCTTTGTCGGCTACATGGTGATTTGGAATGTAAGCCCCGCGTTGCATACGCCGCTGATGAGTGTCACGAATGCAATCAGCAGTATTATTATTATTGGAGCGCTCATGCAGATCTCAAAGGAGGAGCCTGCAATCGTATGGTTGGCTGCGGTCGCGATCCTGATTACGGCAATCAATATCGTTGGAGGGTTCGCTGTGACTCATCGGATGCTTGAGATGTTTCGTAAGGACTAGCCTCTAACCGGAAAAGGAAATGACTGACCAAATTGCAGACGCTGCCTATCTTGGAGCAATTATTCTCTTCATCCTTGCGTTGGGAGGGCTGAGTAATCAAGAGACCGCACGCCGGGGAAATTTTTACGGTATGCTGGGTATGGCTATTGCGCTGATTGCCGCGGTTGCTGGCATCAAGGGGAACTACGCTGTTCTTGTTGGAACGCTGTCGCTAGGCGGCGTGGTGGGATTCGTTCTCGCCCGGCGGGTCCAGATGACCCAGATGCCGGAACTGGTGGCGATTCTTCACAGCCTTGTAGGGCTGGCTGCTGCCTTGGTAGGATATGCAACCTATCTCGATCCTGACGGTCAGCATTATCAAGGAGCTGAGAAAACGATTCATGATATCGAGATTTATCTTGGGATCCTCATAGGTGCTGTAACGTTCTCCGGTTCGGTCATCGCCTTTGGCAAGTTAAGTGGAAAGATCGGGGGAAAGCCTCTTATGCTGCCCGCAAGGCATTGGCTCAATCTGGGATTGCTGATCGTGACGATTGTGGTGGGTATTTCGTTTGTCGAGCAGTCGGCCGAGGGTGGGGGACTGAGCCCACTCGTGATCATGACTGTCATTGCGCTGATTTTTGGGGTGCACATGGTGATGGCGATTGGTGGGGCAGATATGCCGGTGGTTGTTTCCATGTTGAACAGCTACTCGGGATGGGCCGCGGCAGCTACCGGGTTCATGCTTAAGAATGATCTCCTCATTGTTGTGGGAGCACTGGTTGGGTCCAGTGGAGCGATTCTCAGCTATATCATGTGCAGGGCGATGAATCGGAAGTTTCTATCGGTGATAGCAGGTGGATTTGGCAGTAGCGGGGGTGCCGCTGCGAAAAGCTCTGAAGGAGAGCAGGGTGAAGCCGTGGCCATTACCTCAGAGGAGACAGCGGATCTCATGAGAGAGGCCAAGGAAGTAATGATTATTCCTGGCTATGGCATGGCGGTCGCTCAGGCGCAGCACACTGTCAACGAGATGACGAAAGTTCTGCGGGCGAAGGGAGTGAACGTTCGTTTCGGAATTCACCCCGTAGCGGGTCGGATGCCCGGCCACATGAACGTCCTCCTTGCAGAGGCCAAGGTGCCCTACGATATCGTTTTCGAAATGGACGAGATTAATGAGGACTTCCCTGACGTTGACGTTTCAGTCGTCATCGGGGCTAACGACATCGTTAACCCCTCTGCTCTCGATGAGCCTGACAGCCCGATCGCGGGCATGCCTGTTCTGGAATGCTGGAGGGGTCGTCACACGATTGTTTTAAAGCGCTCCATGGCCACGGGTTACGCAGGGGTTGAGAATCCGTTGTTCTTCAAGGAAAACACACAAATGCTCTTCGGGGATGCGCAGGAAAGCCTCGATGGCGTTCTGAAAGCCTTGGGATCCTGAGAAAAATCTTCAGGGAGGTCAGGCGCAAGGCTCCGGTCCTAAGGGTCTCGGATGGGAAGGCACACTCCGCTTCTAAGAACAGATACACCGGCCGCAGCTGCCTCACAGGCATTTCCATAGGTTCTTCCATCACATCCACAGACAGGGTCCCACACGGCGAGACAGAATTCAGGGCGTGATTGGCAGAACCCCGAACCGCCGCAACCTCTTGTAAAGAGGCAGTAATCACTTCCAGGGCAGTCGTTGTTACTCGTGCATTCACCCTCGCTGAGACAGGCCCCCTCTTGGCGAACATTAACCCCCGCTGCGGCTGCCTCACAGGCATTTCCATAGGTCCTCCCATCGCAGCCACATACGGGGCGGAATTCCCGGGTACAGAGCTGTGGTCGAGTTTGGCAGACGCCCGGTGCGTCGCACCCGTTCTCGGAAAAACAGTAATCTGCCTCGTCGCAGTCAGCGTTGGTATTGCATTGCTCCTCTACTGCGCAGGCTCCCTGACTGACTACGTTTACCCCTTCAGAGGCAGCAACGCACGGATTGCTGTAGGTGTTGCCATCACAACCACAGACTGGATTGAATTCAAACGTGCAGAATACTGGCTTTTCCTGGCACGTTCCCGGGGTGTCACAGCCCTCCTCCGAGAAACAGTAATCGGCATCGTCGCAGTCGGCATTTGTGTTGCATTCGCCTTCGTCTACACAGGCTCCCTCGCTGACGACATTCACTCCTGCCGCGGCAGCCACGCAGGCATTGCCGTAGGTCTGCCCATCACACCCACAGACCGGCCTGAACTCGCGGGTACAGAACTCCGGCTTGGGCTGACAGGTTCCCGGGGCGTCACAGCCTTCCTCGGAGAAGCAGTAATCGGCATCGTCGCAGTCGGCGTTGGTATTGCACTCGTTGACGACCTCACAGAAACCCTCGCTGGCGATGTTGACCCCTGCGCCGGCGGCAAAGCATGCATTTCCGTAGGTTTTCCCGTCACACCCACAGACCGGATGAGCTTCAAGGGTACAGATTTCCGGTCTTGTCCGGCAGGTTCCCGGCGCGTCGCATCCTTCCTCGGAAAAACAGTAATCGGCCTCATCGCAGTCAGCGTTGGTATTGCATTGTTCTTCTGCTACGCAGGCTCCCTGGCTGACCACGTTGACTCCAGCAGAGGCCGCCAAGCATGGGTTCCCGTAGGTCCGACCGTCACAGCCACAGACCGGATTGAATTCGCGGGTGCAAAGTTGGGGTTTTTCCCGGCAGGTTCCCGGTACATCGCAACCCTCTTCGGAGAAGCAGTAGTCAGCATTGCTGCAGTCGGCATTGCTGTTGCACCCGCCATCTGCCAAACAGGCTCCTTCTCTGACCACATTGACTCCTGCGGCTGCGGCGGCGCAGGCATTGCCGTAAGTGTTTCCATCGCACCCGCAGACAGGTTGGAACTCAAGGGTGCAGAACACGGGTCTCTCCCGGCATGTTCCTGGGGTGTCGCAGCCTTCCTGCGAGAAACAGTATTCAGTATCACCACAGTCGTCATTGCTGGAACACTCGGGTTGCTCGCAGGCTCCAAGATATTCTACGCTCGCGTTGGCTTCAGCAGCTGCGCAGGCATTGGAGTAGGTTTGCCCATCGCATCCACAGACGGGATCAAAAATTTCGTTACACCAACCACCGGAGCACGTGTCCATGCAGGCTTCAAAGACGGCGTGGACCTGAGAGGGGTCACCCTGGCAGGTGGTGACTGCGACCGCGGCACATTGCTGCAGGCATTCGGAATCGGAGGGCCAATCGATCTCGAGAGCTGCACGTGCGAAGCGAGTGAGGCCAGGTTTATCTTCAGGGTCGGTGGCCATCCAGGTTTGAAGACCGTCCATTGGATCCGAGTCAATAGGTTTTGCCTCAGAGAAGGCAACGGTCTCGGTATCCGTAAAATGGAGGTCGTCCGAGAATTGGAATACGCCGCCGATTGCCGGATCGTCGTCCCGCATCTCAAGGGAGTAGACCATGTTGCCATTTCTGCCGCGATGGATCAGTCCCGGGGAGTTGTCTCTTTGTTTGGGATCCAATCGGCACCAATATTCCAGCGCGTTACGGCTGGCATCGCCATCTGGGTTGGCCGCTGGGTCTGCAAGTAGCATTTCGCCGGGCATTTCGAAGTTTCGCAGGATCCAGCCAAAGTAGCCTGCTGCTATCTGTGGGTTGTCCTTGTTCCGCTTTTTTCGCCCCAATTGCGTGGGAGCGAGAAGGCTGGAGACAGGCCAGAGAATACCAGGGCTACGAGGCGTAAGTTCCAGTTGCCGCTCTCGAGTAGGCCACAGTATCTCCGTATTCGCCTGCACGGTTGCAGTCGCAAGAGCAGGCTCAGGATTTCTCGGAGAATTGCTGAATCGAGCGAGGGCATTTAGATCGGGACTCGCCAAATCATAGTTACGAGCAAAAAGTTCGGTGTAAGTTTCCAAATCCTTTGAGGCTCCGATATTGACTTCCTCACCGGCAATCAACTGGGGGAGGTGGGGGGCACCAGTAATTTCGCTGTTGGCTTTGAGAACCTGAGAGGCGACTTCGATCTGCTGCTCGGCCCACATGGCGTGGTCAGCGAGTGCGGTGCGCACGGCCTCTGCCCCGACAAGTTCTTCAGCGGCTGTCCGAATGGTGTCCGGCTCGATTGAGAGCCGGCGTTCATGGATCCGGGTATCAAGGGTCTTTTTTGTTTCCGGGTGAGATTTCCAGAGGGAGAGCATGAGTCTCTGGATTTCAGCAGCTTTCGCGTCGCGCGCGACCGGGAGTTCAATGACTGCAAGCTCGCCTTCCGGGTAAGATGAAACAATCTGCTGTAACTGTCCGTGCAGCTTACGGCAGAACCCGCAAGTGTAATCTCCCAGTGCGACGACCGTATGGCGGGCTCGAGGTGAACCAATCACTGGAAAGTCCTCAGGGTTGAGCAGAAATTCACCTCCATGCAGGGAGATGAAGTTATTTTCATCCTTAAGGGCTCCAGCATCGCCGAGAGAAGCCTGCTTCGACTGGTCCGGAGCGGAGCTAAAAAGCTGCAGAAAAATTAATGCCCCAAGAGCGGGGAGGGCGAAGGAGGCTGATAGCATGAGCCTGCGAGGCGCGCGCTCTCGACGAGGGGAAACTGCCAAAAGCAATGTGCCGGTAACCGCAAATCCATGAGTGGTGCAGCACCACGGACAGAACGACTTGAGAATCAGGAGCTGGACGGCGGCGAACCAGAGAGCCGCCCCTGCTACCAGAATGGAAAGGGCGCCCTTCAAAAGTGAGGAGTGATGAGATGGAAAAATTGAGAAAAACAGAAGAGCGCCGTAGATGGGTAGTCCTGTAAGGCTGACCGGTAAGCCAAGAACGTAGCCCCACTTACTGGACAGGACGTTGTGACATCCGCTTCCCTCACCTGAGCACCCTGCGACCGAGGAACCCCCGAGAGAGTTCCATGCAAGGTAAAGGGAGATTGCGAGAGCGATCCCAAGGGAAACAAGACCCGGTATTCTGATTGCTGGATTTTCGGAGTTCATCTTCATTGAGGCTGACACGGCGTCGGCTCGGTTCTTGGAGGATTTGCGGCAGAGATTTACCCGGTTGAGACAAATAACCTGCAAACCTCTTCCGGGCTAAATAGCAAACATCGAGGGGAGGATCGAGTGCTTCTTCCGGGTGCTTCGGGTGAAGAGGTATTCGAGCAGTAAAAGCTCTCCCAGCCCTTTGTTTCTCCCACCGAATCTCCCCGGGAGATCAGGGGTAATCCCTGTCCCGCACCAGAGGAAATCAGACGGCTGCCGTCGAGTTTGCGGCAGGACGGGAGCAATCTTGATTATCTTGGCAGAGTTTCCTCCAGCCAGTCGGAATGCTTCTGGAGAAGCTGCTGAACCAGCTCCCCCTTGGTGTTAAGATAGTTGACGGTTTCGGGTTTTTCGTCGTCCAGGTTACCGAGAAAGCGAGGCTCCTTTCCATTACCGATCAGCTTCCAGCTCCCCTCGCGTACTGCCCATCCATTTCCCCAGGCCCAGTGAAGGGTGCGATGAGGAGAGGGAGTATCCGGCTCGCGGATCAGCGGAAGAACCGAGTGCCCATCCAGCTCTTTCTGAGGCTTCTCAATGTCGCAGAGATCGAGGATGGTCGGGAACCAGTCTGCCGCTGTGATGGCCTGGTCTCTGACCTCCCCCTTGGGCAGCTTGGCGGGATAACTGATGATGGCGGGAACCCGCAGGCCTCCCTCGTAGTAAGAGCCCTTGGATCCGCGCCACTTGCCGGTGTTGCCGCCGCCTCCGAAGGCGTGGTAATAATGGCCCTCCTCCAGGCCACTCTTGTGATTCTTCCGAGTGCGCGCACCATCCTCGGTGGAGTGGCCATTGTCGCTCATGAAGATGACAATGGTGTTATCCCGGAGTTTGTGTTCCTCCAGTTTGTCGAGAATTTGCAACATGCGGTCATCTGTGGTGGAAATCATGCGGGCGTAGGACTGGCGTGGCATGGGAAGATTCCTGTAACGCGCTTCAAACTTTTTGTCATGCTGTTCGGGGTAGTGAGGAATGTTGAAAGCGGCGTAGAGCAGAAAGGGACCATCTTTGTTTTTATCGATATAGTCGAGAGCCCGCTCGGTCATGAGATCCGGGAAGTAGGCATAACTCTTGAAAATTTCGACGTTGTCCTCGTAGAGGTCATGGAAGCCCTGCCCGTGCAGGAAAAAGTGATTGTAGTTATCGATGAATCCTCCGAGGTGCCCAAAATGGTGATCGAAACCCTGAGCGAGAGGGCCGTGTCCTTCCCTGGCTCCAAGATGCCATTTTCCGAAAATGGCAGTGGCGTAACCCGCCTTCTTGAGAACCTCCGCGATCGTAATTTCAGAAGCAGCCATATTTCGGTTCTGGCTGTCACTGCCTTTACGATCTCCCTGAGTCCAGTGGACTACGCCGGAGCGCTGTGGATGGCGCCCGGTCATCAAGAGGGCTCGCGCCGGACAGCAGACGGTGTGGCTGTAGGCTTGGGTGAAGCGCACCCCGGTCTCAGCGAGGCTGTCCATGGCCGGGGTGTAGAGATCTTTTGACCCGTAGCAGTTCGCGTCGAGCGTGCCTTGATCGTCGGTCAGAAAGATTACGACATTGGGAGGAGCGGCAAGGAGGAGAGGAGCGAGGGCAAAGCTGAGGAATGAGGGAAGAATAACTTTCTTCATTGGTGCGAAGGCACTATAGCCTCGGACCGGAAGAAACGCCGCAAATAGTGACTATTTTGTCACGTTATCATTCTCCATCTCACTTTTGGCAATGAGTGCCAGACCTCCTATGTTCTAATAGTAAGGAAGTTACATCTCGTTCCAAAGAAAATGGGGCTCCATGTTCATGGAACCCCGTTTGCTGGATCAAAGAGATAGAGTGTTTTCGCTTAGGCCTCCTCAGCGGGTGGATCTGCCGGAGGAGCAGCAGGTGGGTCAGCCGGAGGCGCTGCAGCAGCCGATACGCCCTGATACTGGGCACTGCCGAACGCGAGAATCAGCAGGAAGATCGGGTTAAGGAGGATGAGCCCGGCCACAAAGCCCCCATCTTTTCTGAAGCGTTTGGCGTAATCGAGGCAATGAATGATGAACATCACTAGGGCCGATACGTAATTAACAAACGGAATGAGATACCAGATGACCCACCATTTCGGACGGCCCTGAACGTCGAGCATCACAATAAAGTTGTAGATGGGAATAATGGCGGCCCATCCGGGTTGTCCTGCCTTTTCAAAGATCTTCCAATTCGCAATGACCCAGATTGCTAATAAAATTAGAAGAGGAATTAAAAGAGCGCCAAAGATAAGGGCAATTAACCCAGCGGCTTCAGTGTCCGTTAATTCAGGGACAGCGTAAGGATCGGTTTAGGCTAGGAGGAGTGGCAGGTTCAAAATATTCATTTGAAGCATCTTATCCTGTTGATAATCAGGGATAAAGTAC
>PARF01000032.1 GCA_002709915.1 Roseibacillus sp.
GGCGTCCTCCGGCTGATATTGCGGATTTTCGACGCCCCTCGCACAGAGGAGAGTGGCTCCACGGATTTGAATGCTACGAGACGGCTGCTCTTAGGGGACGCCAGATTACTGCTTAAACAGTAATCGGAGCAGTAATCGCGGAGATAAAAGACTCCCAAAACGGGAAGCCTTTTCCCCCGTAAGGCACTGAAAAGAAGAAACATACCGGGAACAGGACTCGAACCTGCACGTCCTAGGGACACCTGATCCTAAATCAGGCGCGTCTACCAATTCCGCCATCCCGGCCTTGACGGGGAGGCTAGGAGGTTCAGAGGAAATGACAAGGGGCCATTGGCAAAGAGTATTTCTCTGCTCGTAAGAGCCTAGAATCGTCCGGGAAAGACCAGACCAGAGCTGATGGGGCCCTTGGCGAACTCGAGAAAGTGAAAGCGGGAGCCGAAAAAAGCAGGGTGAGTAAGAGTCTGAAACTGGCTTAGGAATTCCCGGTCTACTTCGGGGGAGGATAGGTTTTGCAGTAGCCCTGAGGCCAAATGCACCAGGTAGCTTTCCTGCCGGGCAGATCCGAGGGAGGTCAGACCGGCAGCGTGAGCGGCTTCTCCCACGCTGGTGAGGTCCAGATGGGTAGAAAGGTCGTGATCTCCCGGCGCTTCAAGCGGGTCTTTCCCGACTTGATGACGGGTGTAGGTCTGCAGCGTACCTTCGCAGCGGTCGGGATGATAATATTCGCTGCGCTCAAAGCCGTAGTCCACGAGAAGAAGCAAACTGTCTTCGAATGTGTCGGCTAGTTCCTTGATCAGAGGAAAGAGATTGAGGCTCACCTCAGTGGTGTAGCCTGCCGGCAGGTCCACAGGAAGTTTGGAGAGGTGGTGACTCAGGGGACCTTCCGAACAGGAGGATATAGTCCATACGAGCTTGTCGTTCTTTAGTCCTACATACATTTCCTCCCAGGAGCTTCCTGACCAGCGGACGAGGTGAACAGGGAGGGCATCGAGGACTTCGTTGCCGAGGACGATTCCATACTCCGCCTTAGCCTCCGAGGGGGCTGCTATCACTCGGAGGTTCGGCTCGCCAGTGGCGGCGAAGGATTTGGCAAGGGCCTCACGCTTGCGGGCGCCGGGTTCGCAGGCGGTGTAGTGCAGGGATTGGTGGAACTCAGAGTCCCGTTGACGGGCGGCCTTGAGGATGTCGAGTGCAAGGGAGCCATCCTCGGGGCCAATTTCAAGGACAGAAAAGATCTGCGGGCGGCCGTGAGCCTCCCAGACTTGATGGATTCTTATGGCGAGAAGCCGGCCGTAGGCTGCACCGACACTGACGCTGGTCGCAAAGTCACCATTCTTCCCGACCCGGCTGCGGCTCGGATCAGTATAGTAGCCGTATTCCTCGTGATAGAGGGCTAGTTCCATGAAGCGGCAAAATGAGAGCGGACCGCCCTCTATGATCAGGGGAGCAAGGACATGGAGGAACAGAGGAGTTGCCCCAGTCCGGGAAGACGGGTAATTTCCACCGACAGGGGGGGGATAAGGCCGACTTGGATCCCTTGATTCCATGGCGAAACAGAACACCAAAAACCGACGAAAGCGGCGTTTTTACAAGCGCAAAGGGTTGTGGGTTTTCCTCCTTCTCTGCATGACCGCTGCGATCGTGGGCCTGAGAATCGCCAATGAGCGGCTGGAGCCCTATAAGCAACAGGCGGCCGCGATAGACATCTCCACGATTGATGATGTTGAGATCCCCAGCATAATTTTGGACCGGAAGGGCCGGGAGATTGGCCGGATGTTCGTGGAAAACCGCAGCAAGGTTTCTATTGAGGAAGTCCCAGAGAAGCTGATGGATGCTCTCATCGCTCAGGAAGATCAGCGATTCTTTGAGCATAATGGAGTCGACCAGGTTGGGGTGGCCCGGGCGGTTTGGCTCAACTTCAAAGCCCGGGCGGTGACTCAGGGGGCCAGTACGATCACCATGCAGCTGGCCCGGAATGCCTTCGATTTGAAGTCAGGGGCCCGCGCTCTTGGGCAGACAGGCATCGAGAGGAAGATCGTGGAGGCCTTTCTTGCCCTGCGGATCGAGCGCCACCTCACGCGTTCGTTGATGGCGGATTATCCTGATGAAACGGAGAGAAAGGGGCGCATGAAGAAGGTGGTTCTGGAGTATTACTTGAACCGAATTCCCTTCGGACATGGATACTATGGTGTGCGCTCTGCGGCGTTGGGATACTTTGGCAAAGAGCCTATGGCTCTCACGGTGGAAGAATGTGCCTCGCTGGTGGCATGTGTAAAAAATCCAACTCTGATCTCTCCGCTTTCAAACCCGGCGAGGAACCGCAAGGCGCGGGATCACGTGTTGAAACGGATGCTGGCCGAGGAAATGATCACGGAGTCAGAATGGATACGGCTGTCTAGCAAGCCCGTAGTGGTAAACCCCAAGCCCCTACGGAAAGGGAAATCGCACCTTTATGAAATCGTCGATGATATTGCCCTCGAGAAAGTCGGTATTGAGGCGATGTCTCGGGGTGGATTCAGGATTCATACCACTATTGACCGGGACGTGCAGGAGCAGGCAGAGCAGAGCTTGCGAGAGCATCTGGATGTGATCGAGGCCAAGGCGCAATACAGCCATCCGAAGCGCAGGGACTTCGAACCCTCCCCCGGGAAGGTGCCAGCTTACGTGCAGGGTGCCGCCCTGATGATCGACCCGGACACGGGAAACGTTCTCGCGCACGTCGGAGGCAGGGACTACGCGCATTCTCAATACGATTTTATTGAACTTGGGCGGCGGCCCTTTGGAACAGCCTTTCTTCCCATGGTTTATGCGGCTGCCCTGGAGGATGGGGGACACCCATGCACTACGGTTCGAGATGAGGCGATGGATGCGCGAGCGGTCGCGGTTGGTGCTCAGGAAGGGATCTTGGGCGAGTGGGGAATGGAGATTGCAAATCCACATTATGAGGGGCGTATTTCCAGTACTCAGGCGCTGGCTTCATCCAAGCTGGCCGCTACGGTAAGGTTGGGGCGTGAGTTGACTCTTGCGAGGGTTGCGGCGCAGGCCAGAGCTTTTGGTCTCCCGGTTGGCAGAGAAAATCTCCTTACCCGGATGCTTCTTGGTCACGACTCAGTTTCACTTCGGGAAGCGGTTGGGGTTTATGCGGCGATTTCCCGTAAGGGTCAGCTTCCGGGTGAACCTCGCTACATCGAGCGTATTGAGAACGGAGCTGGAGAGGTGGTTTACCAAGCACCTGCTCCCTCGAAGTCCGGGCTCGAGGCCGCATGCGACGAAATCACGGCTTATCAGATTCACGAAATGCTCCGAGAGTCGATGACCGATGGAAATCTTGCTGAGGAATCTTCCGCTCTTGCCTCCCCTTCTTTTCCAGGAGTGGTTAAGACCGGAACCACGCACGATTTCGCCGATGGGTGGAGCCTTGGTTATAACGGTAGAGTAGTCTTGGGGATCTGGGTCGGGTTCCATCAGGGGAAAAAAGCGGTTTACGAGAACGCGTTTGGGAAGCACCTCACTTTTCGGCCGTGGGCCGAGGTAATGAATGTAGCTGACCAGCACTACCCCGGAAAAGGGATCGAGGTCCCCAAAGGTTTGACGCCCGCGAAAATTTGCCGTCATTCCGGATTGCTGGCAACCCGCTACTGCTACGATTCGGTGGAAGATACACGAGGAAATCGAAGCTTCCGTTATGCGGGCACGACCGAGTGGCTGCGGGCTGACCGGGCGAAACTTGGATTATGCGACCTTCATGGCAAGGGGGGTATTGGAACCAATGAGGTCCTGAAGCGCTATGGACCTCTCGGGATGGAATCAGGTGACCAGCAACTTCTTCCGGTAGCTCCAATTCTTCCTCAGGCGAGTGGATTGATTGGAGAAGACCCTTACGATGCTGAGCTGGTGAGTCTGGAGAATATTCAGGGGGAATTGAGTATCTTCGTGAAGGGGCCCAGTCTGCTTCTGGAGAACGAAATTCTCGGTGATGATGATGGAGGGATACCGCTTCGGCGTCCGAAAAAGATCGAGATCAAATCAGATTGAGCCCATCGGGGTGGGGTATTATCCTGATTGCACGATGGAGCGAGGCCCCGACGAGGTCCAAAATTCATGGAGTGCATACTCCTGCCCCTTATGCCATGCCATTTTTCGACTTCCTGCTGGGTCGAGGGAAGTCATGGTGGAGTGTCCAAGCTGTGGAGAGTTCATGGGTATTGATATCTTACGCTCCCCAGCAGCTGCAGCAATGGCGGTGCCAGTAAGGCCGAGGCAAGTTCAGGCTGATATTAATCTGGCAGAAGATTTTCCGACAGGACGAGTCAAGGAGAAGCAAAGCAGGAAAGTTGATGTGTTAGTGAATCGAAGGGTCGAACAGGAATTCCGGAAGGCTGACGTGATGGTGAGCCCAGCCACCGTGCAGGATTTTCGTAAGGCTGGTTCGCTGGTGGGCAGGGCCGGCAGTGCGGAGAGTGAGGACTCTCTCAAGAGTCGGACTCCTGCTGAGAAAACAATCAGAAAGAGGAAAAAGAGACGTCGAAAGGTGGTGAAAGGGAGAGGGCGAACCAAGAGATTTGACTGGGATTCGGAAACCTCTGAGGAGTCCGCAGGAAAGACTCAGGGCACTTCCTGGAAGATTGTGCTTCTTGGGGGGGTAATCGCTACTGTCCTGATCGCCGGGGGTTTGATTTTATTTCTTGTGGATCGCGATAAGAAGGAGGGCACGGTTTCTTCCGGGGACGCCATGCTTGCAAGGGAAGGAGTAGTTCTTGGAGTAGAGAACGAAGAAGGTGTGCTCGTGCAAGAATTACAAACAGCGGATATGGATGCCGAGATCGCTGCGATTATTGACACGGTCGAGAGCTTTCTGGGAGCAACTACTGTCGACGAGATTCTCGATTTTACCCTGCGGGATCGCTATCAACGGGATAGAATCAGAGAATACTATCGAACACGTGAGGTGAAACCTCAGGTTGCGAAACGGATAGCTGCCGGCGGGCGTATCGTGAAAAATGGGGATCTGTGGGCAACGGATGTGATTTTTTCTGATAACAGTCGTAGACCGATCACTGTCCAGCGAAGTGAGAGCGGCTACCGGGTCGACTGGGAGAGCTGGGTTGGATACTCCGAAATGACTTGGGAGGAAATGCGGGAGGCCCGGACCATGACGCCGGTGCTCTTCCGGGTCCTTTGCTCGAAGGTTCAATACTATAATTTTGGATTCCGAGATGAAGCTAAATGGGCTTCCTTCCGCCTCCAATCTCCTGACCGTGAGCATACACTTTTCGGGTATGTGGAACGTCGCTCCGAGGAAGAAAAGAGGTTGGTCCGGTATGGGGACAAGGAAGGAAAACCCCGGGCTTTTATTGTAAAAATTCGATATTCTGAGGGTTCTGGACCTGATCAAGTGATTATTGATGAAGTGCTCTCCACGGGTTGGTCTGCAGTCGGGGACAAATTTGGATTCTCAGATTCCCCTCCCAATCCTGAGTAACGTTGCTTTTTCTCGAGGGCCAACCCTTAGCCTCAAACCAATACGATCCCATGGAATTTCTTGATCTTGCCTCCGTTCTACTCGTACTCGCTGCCGTTTTTGGTTATCTGAACCTCAAGCTTTTCAAGTTGCCCACTACGATTGGAATCATGCTGATAGGCTTGTTTGTGAGTGTTCTGCTTCTGATTTTCCGTGACGCTGTCCCTCTCCTGCCGGAAGCAGTGGATCGCTTTGTAGAGTCCATTGATTTCAACAAGGCCCTGATGGAGGGAATGCTTAGTTTCCTCCTGTTTGCAGGAGCTCTTCACGTAAATCTGGGAGACCTTCTCGATCAGAAGAAGGTGGTAGCCATCATGGCGAGCTTCGGAGTAATCCTCTCAACGTTTCTTGTCGGAAGTGCCTCCTGGCTGCTTCTTCCCCTGTTCGGTTTCGAGGTGCCCTTCATCTGGTGCCTTGTCTTCGGGGCCCTCATTTCACCGACAGACCCGGTAGCCGTTCTTGGAATTCTAAAGACAGCGGGAGCTCCAAAATCCCTCGAGACTAAGATCACGGGGGAATCGCTTTTCAATGATGGAGTGGGGGTAGTGGTATTCCTTGCGCTTCTCGGAATTGCGGTAGGCGGTCAGGGGGATCATGGCATTTCCGATGCAGGGGATGTGATCCGGTTATTTCTGGTAGAAGCTGGAGGTGGGATGCTTTGGGGATTGGTCCTCGGGCTGGCGGCATATTTCATGCTCCGTTCTCTCGATAACTACCAGATGGAAATCCTGATCACGCTGGCATTAGTGGTGGCGGGATATCGGCTTGCTTCCCAATGGCACCTGAGTGGGCCACTCGCGATGGTTGTCGCCGGTCTTTTGATGGGCAATCACGGGCGGAGCTTTGCGATGAGTGATAAGACCCGGGAGCACCTGGATACTTTTTGGGAGCTTGTTGATGAGATTTTGAACGCGGTCCTGTTTCTTCTGATCGGGTTGGAATTGTTTGTATTGGATTTATCAGGTAAGGCTATTGCTGCTGGTGCAGCTCTCATCGTTGTTGTGCTGGGCGCCCGATTCACGGCCACTTCAGTGCCTGTGATGTTGTTAAGAAGAAAGCGGAAATTTTCTCCCGGGGTGGTGCGGGTCCTGACCTGGGGAGGGCTGCGGGGCGGGATTTCAGTGGCTCTGGCTCTCGCAATACCCAAGTCGATAGAGCACAGGGAAGTGATCCTCGTGGCGACTTACGTGATAGTGATTTTTTCCATCGCGGTGCAGGGGCTTACCCTCAAACCGCTGGTGGCCAATCTTGTTCGCTCTCAGGCCGACGAGGGAGAGGAAACAGTCCCTCCTGTCTGAGTGCTCTCCAGTGGTATGGTCTTCAGGCAAGAAGCGGGGCGATCACGAGGCTGACAATTGCCATCACGTTGATCATAATATTCATCGACGGGCCGGAGGTGTCCTTCAGAGGGTCACCGACAGTATCGCCAACGACGCATCCCTTGTGGGTTTCTCCGCCTTTGCCACCGAAGTGGCCATCCTCGACATACTTCTTGGCGTTGTCCCACGCGCCGCCGGCATTAGACATCATCAGAGCGAGTAGGATGCACCCCAGAAGGGCTCCACAAAGCGTTCCTGCGAGGGCCGTTGCGCCATCTGCTCCAAAGCCGAAGCCGACAATCACCGGGGTCCCTACCGCCAGAATGGCGGGCAGGATCATTCGCTTAGTTGCAGCTTTTGTGGCGATATCTACGCAGCGTTCGGAGTCGGGCTCGCCAGTGCCCTCGAGAAGGCCGGGTATTTCACGGAACTGACGGCGAATCTCGGAAATCATGTCAAAGGCTGCCCGCCCTACTGCATCCATTGTGATCGCTCCATTGAGGAAGGGCACAACCCCTCCAATAAAGACACCCACGAAGAAAGTCCGTAGTATTTCTGGCTGGCTGAGGTTCAGCACAACTCCTGTCTTCTGAATGAAAGCAGTGGTCAGGGCGAGGGCTGAGAGCCCAGCTGCGCCGATGGCGAACCCTTTTCCGATTGCAGCGGTGGTGTTTCCAACGGCATCCAGACCATCGGTGATCTTGCGCGTCTCTTCTCCCATGGCAGCCATTTCGGCTATTCCACCAGCGTTGTCAGCAACGGGTCCGTAGGCATCTATAGCCATGGTGATTCCGACAGTACCAAGCATGCCCACAGCGGCTATTCCAACTCCGTAGAGGCCAGCAAACTCGAAAGAGATGAAAATGGTAGCGGCAATTGTGAACAGCGGAATGGCTACCGATTTCAAACCAACCGAGAGGCCAGCAATCATAATAGTTGCAACTCCTGTCTCGCCTTGGCGCGCAATCTCCTTGACGGGCTTGCCGCCAGTGAAGTGCTCAGTAATGAGTCCAATGATGATTCCTCCCACCGCACCGCAAAGGATGCAGAGCCCTACGTTCGGGTTCAGGCCCAGCATGCTGGAAAGGCCAAAGGCGGCACCGATGTAGAGAACAGCCGATCCTATTGTTCCAAACCGAAGAGCTTCAGCGGGATTTTTTCCTGCAAGGCTTTTTACGATCAGGATCCCGAGAAGAGAGCAGAGGAGCCCGACGGCAGTGAGTAGAAGGGGGAGCTGCATGAGCTGTTCCAGCCCTTCTTGCCCGTGAGCAGCGCCAATTTTGTCCATGAAGGCGACGGCTTGCTCATCTGCAGAATTGACGGCTCGGGCCCCAACCGCAGCTGCGATTGCGAGGGTAGCAATCTGCGCGTTACAGTAGGATTCGAAGATATCTGATCCCATTCCGGCGACGTCGCCGACATTATCACCGACGTTGTCGGCAATAACTCCCGGGTTCCTTGGGTCGTCCTCGGGAATACCCGCTTCAACCTTGCCAACGAGATCGGCACCGACATCTGCGGCCTTGGTGAAGATTCCGCCCCCAACCCGGTAGAAGAGAGCAACCAGCGAGGCTCCCATGGCGAAGCCCTCCATGATCTCGGCGACTTCATGATGGTCCTTGAAAAACGCAAATAGTCCTCCGAGTCCAATGAGGCCCATTGAGGCCACTGTCAGGCCCATCACCGCACCACCAAAGAAAGCGATGGTGAGGGCCTTGGCCGCACCCTCATTCTTGGCTGCAAGGGTCGTTCGGACATTCGCTTTGGTGGCGGTATACATTCCGATGAATCCAGCGATAGAAGACGCAATGGCGCCGAGGAAAAATGCCAGTGACTGCTCCCTGCCATATTCCTGTTTCTGGAAGAAAAAGAGAGCGCCTCCGATAACTAGAGCAAAAATAGAAATGAGAAGAAACTCCCGCTTCATGAACACCATGGCGCCCCGGTGAATTTTTTCAGCGATTTCGGCCACCTTGCCCTCACCTCCCGAATACCGGACAATGCGAGCAAGCAGAATGAACGCAATAATCAATCCGACGACTCCAGCAATCGGTACAAAGATCGGCGGTATGGTCATTAGAAAAATGGAGGTGGAGGAGGAGGATCAATCGTCCTGTAAAACGATGGCTTCTGCGCCTTGAATTTTAATAAGCCCTTCGAGTGATCTGGCAACCAAAATGACGATTTTAGTTCTTCAGGAGAGGTCTTCCCCCGGAACGGCCCCAGAAAGCAGATTTTTTCTGCATCCCGCCTGAAAGTGGTAGGGACGGTTCGTTATGGGGAATTAAAAGCTTCAGCTCTCCGGTGATTTCCAGGAAGGGAATTCTTTCTGGAGTTGCGCTCTGATTCGNTTCGCNCTTTCGNGGTNGCCNCCNTTTTCCAACGCTTTGGCTGCCCGGAAAAGGCCCAANGGTTTGATTTCCTGATCNTCNATGAAGAGTTCGGACGCCTTGAGNTAGTTNNTNGCNGCGATNTCGTANTCCATGCGGTGCATTTCNATATCTGCGNTNGCAAGATAAAGCCCCGCCTGNACNGTTCCCGANGGGNTCAGGGNGATTCCTNCCNCCGCTGAAGAATGTGCTTCNTNCCATTTCTGGAGTCCNATGAATGCNTGGCTCTGGTCAAGAAGGGCATCCGCCTTCCAGAAGTCTTCCTGATCGAGGGAGAGAAGNATTGANAGNGCTNCNGCNGCCCCTTCNAAGTCCCGCATNTCGAGGCGGGCCTTAGCNAGATGACGCCATACGAGGNTGTCNGTCTGGGTAGGNGCNTCCGGCGTAGTNGCAAGCCCGAGAAAACGATTGGCGCCGTCATAATCCCCCTTTGAAAATCTTTCCAGTCCGAGCCANGTGAGCATNCGGGCTGGGAACTGCTGGTGCGGAGCATCNGAGAGGAGTTGATCTACTCCNTCCTTGAGCTGATCAGAGTCCAGCAGGGAATACGCGGAGAGTACNATATGNACTCCAGCTGGTTCACGATAGCGCACCGGAAGAAGAGCTCTGGCTTTCTGAAAGTGGGTGATGGCTTTTGCCCATTCCTGCTGCTTGTAACAACCCCACCCTATCCAGTATTGGGCATCGGCTCTCGACTTCTGGGTGATCTCNGACCCGGACACGGCAAGAAGTTTTTCGTAGCTGGAGATCATTTCAGGCCAGCGCTGCTCATCNCGGTGAATNTTTCCGCAGTATTGGTATGCGAATGATGCAAGGTCNGGTTCTGGTGTGCGCTNAAGNAGGTNTTGAAGATCCTTGAGCGCGGATTTCCGGTCNCCTATCTTGATGTAGGCGTATGCCCGCTTGGCGAGGGCCTCGCTGAANCGTTCGTGATCAGGAAAGGTTGCAAGGAAACTTGAGAGGTTTTGTGCAGCTCGACCATATTCACCTGTATCTGCAAGGCACCAGCCCCGTTTGAAGTAGATATCGGCCCTCATTTCGACGGGCAGGGCGGAGGGATTAACTTCGTTGTAGGCGGTTGCGGCCTGGCNGACGTCGGCCTCGTGAAAAAGGGTTTCTGCTTTCATGAGGAGGGCTTTGTGCAGCCATGGACTTCCGAGGTTTTCTTCTCCATAGGNTTCTGCGAAGGCGTCGACCTGGGTCGGTATGTTTGCGCCGTTAATCCTGTAGAAGCAGNTCAGTCNGCGATAGCTCGCTTCAAACCCAATCTTCCTGAGAGGCTTCGGCTNAACGCTNAGGGCNAAACGTTCAGCGTTGAAGAACTGTGCGATTGCTTTCTTTTGCCGGTCGAGGGCGACAAAGGATCGGCCCGCAAGCAGGGCGATNTTTGCAAGAACNCTACGCTCACCGAGGTATTCCCCCATCTCAAANGTTCTGATTGCCTCCCCATGTTGCTTATTGGCAAAGCACATTTCCATGAGGGCGAGCTGTGCCCGCGACTTGTACTTCGGTTGGATTCCGTTTGAGCTGAGCGTGCTGTCTAGAAATCCGCGAGCTTTGGCCTTCTGACCAAGTTTGGCGGCAGAGACGCCAGCGGCAAGGAGGGCCTGAGCGCGCTCTTGTGGAGCTACCGAGGGAATGAGAAGAGCTTCGAACGCCTCAAGGGCCTTCTCGTGCCTGCCTCCNCGNGCNTGCAGTTCACCCATTGCGAGGCGTGCGTAGTCCCGGTAGGGGTTGCCGGTGTCTTTGACGATGTCTCCGAGGCGTGCAATGGCATCCTCGTTTTTGCCAGCCATCTGNANGCAGCGGGATTCGTAGAAGACGGATTTGTGTGCCAGTTCGTCNTTNACNGCTTCCNTTNCNGCTANCNTGAAATANGGAGCAGCACTCAACCAGTCCTGACGATTGTAAAGCTGGGCNGCNAGCCGGTAAGCGGAAAGNGCGACCCACTCACCANTTCNGAANCGCTGTATGATNGANGAAAATCCCTGCTCAGCCCCATTTCTGTCACCGGTGAGAAGAAGAGCCATGCTGAGTTTGTAGCTGGCGTTCTGCACCATGGCNTCTCCCGGCCGATCGGAGAGATACTGTCGAAACAAGGGAATGGACATCCGAAAGGCCCTTCGTTTGTCGTCGAGGTCCCGGCTTTCTTCAGCGTAATTGAAATACCGATTNGCGCGGTGGTAGATCTCAGAATCAGTTTCAGGNNGGCTNACAATCCGAGNAACCTGAGCCGAAATCAGGCTGATGCCAGCNANCTGGATCAANGTCACCANAAGNANCNGGANGGAAGNTTTCTTTANNAGGTGCACGTTGAAAGCTGAGAGNNTTGTTCGCAANGGAGGAAGATCAATCACGAGACCCTGCCTGGGTTGTCTNTCGGAGTTCCTCCAGGCGNATCCGGTANCCCTGTGCGATCTTCAGCGACTCNGGGGTGTCCTTGAGNTTNAGAGCGCTGATAGCGTGNCCNAGCGCTATCACAGCTATCTCCGGGTNTTTGCTNTANAGCTCNACGACNGGAACGAAATACTCTGTTGCNGNGTCAGGATCGCCAAGNGCCATGGCGATNTCNCCCAGTTGCANGCGTGCCCTCGGGTTGAGATCTCCCTGAGGTTTTAGAGANAGACAGGCTTCGGTGGCATTCCTNGCCTGTTCTGTNTTTTCGAGAGCAAGGTNGGCTCGACCGATNAGNAAATGNGTTTCCGCTTTNCGGTANNCGTTTTCCTCNACTTGCAGNACNATGTTCAGTGGTCGGAGGGCCGCCTCGTGATTNCCGGATTCAAGGGCGCTTCCTCCGGCGGCGCGCCAGGTGCGCAACTTTGTTGCACTTGGCTCCTCAGGAGTAATAGCACGACTCAGATACTTCCANGCCTCGTCGTATTTACGATCATCNTGGAGAGCNGTCCCCAGCCANGCNAAGACAGGTCGTGGTATTTGTTCGTCCTTGTAATTCCTNAGGAGAAGATCGAGTTCCTGTTGGAGTTCTTCTTTTTCCTGCAGNTGGTAGTGAGCGAGCGCAAGGTGCAAGGTGGAACTACGGTGCAACGAACCNGTTTCGTCCTTCCGTGCCTGCTGGAAGGGCATGATGCATTCAGCAAACCGGTCAAGACGATAGAGGGACCAACCNAGCCAGAAATGAGAAGCAACTTGCTTTGCATTTTCTCGTTCCGGGAAGTCCCTGAGAAGTCGTAGATGGCACTTTGTAAAATTCTCGAGAGCATTNAGGCGGACNTTGTCACTCTCTGCGGCATCGATCGTGTTTTTATAAAGAATGGCCTTTTGCGCCCATGCNTATTCCTGCTGTGCTCCCCGTTCNGGTTGGTTGATTAGCCGATCGAACTCCTTGTGAGCGGAGATCGAATCTGCTCTTTCGAGAAATATTTCGGCTCGATTCACGATTGCAGNATTCACCTGAGGATGACCGGAGTGCTCTGTGATGAAGCGATTGAACGAGTCCAGAGCCGCCTCCTTTTTTCCTGCCCTCATCTGCGCNTCGGCCATTCTGTAGCGCAANCCCGGATAATTCCGNGAGGCAATATGGGTGAGGTCGATGGCCTCGTAGGTTGCAACCGCCTGAGAGAACTGATTACCTTCGTGGTAGCTTTCCGCGAGCATCAGGCGTGCGTTATGAATGCGAGGATCAACCTCATATTTTTTCCCGAATCGGTTAAGAAAGGCCTCGATCTGCTGAGCGTGACCCTCGCCCTTGGTCCGNTATTCCCGNGAAAGAACGAGGTAACTGGCCTCCAGCGCGGTGAGGTCGTCAGGTGAAATTGAAGCGAGCTTGCGCAGGAGAGCCGTTGATTTCTTCTCCTCGCCCAGAGCGGCGTAGGACTCGGCTGCAATTTGCAGCCGTCGGCCACGGGGTTCTTCCTTGAGCGGATAATCTCCCTGCTCGAAGTATGAAATCACGTCTTTGTGNCTGGCTTCNAGAGAGGCTTCANTCATNAGGGCCAGTTGAGACTCCCCATGCCACTGTTCNAGTTCAGGGGTNGTCAGAATATCTTCAAAGTACTTCCGCGCAAAATTCCGCTTGCCGAGTTTTCGCGCGAGCTGTGCACACTGCAGAATTGCATCCGCNCGNGTCTTNATATCCNTNGANTCTGCAAGGTGGAGGAAATGGGCAAGTGCCTCCTCGTTCATTCCTTCCTGAAGGTAGTGGTGCGCGAGAACGCGTTCCGCCTGAGGTTGATAAGGGGATCCGGCATCAGAGAGGATGGCCTTCAGGGCGGAAACGGTCTCCTGTTTCTTCTCCATTTTTTCAAAACAGAGTGCGCGGATATACAGTGCACGATGGCGGTAGCTGGCCTNTTCAGATTCTGATGCTGCGATTTCAAAGAGAGGTTCTGCTNCCGCAAACTGCTCGACCTTGTAATGCTCGAGAGCCCTCTGGTATGCGGCTGCTCCGACCAGCGCTCCCTTTCTCTTTAAAGCAAGGACTTCGTCAAGGCCCGTAAGGTAGTCCTCCCGGCTGTCGAGTTTCTGGTAGCAGATCGCCCGGTAATAGAGGGCCTTGATGGCATCCGGGTGATCCTTGAATTTCAGGTAGAATCGATTGAACTGTCGAGCAGCAGCACGGTAACTGTCATNCCGGCGGCGTGGGTTTTTTGTCTCTGCTGCCTCCCGATAGGATTGCAGTGCGAGTTCAAACANGTCCCTCGATGGATCTGCCTCCAAGGGTAGGTCCTGAGCCGCTGGCGGAGGTGCTGTTGGCAGACCTTGCTCCTGGCCCTTCACTCCATATGCGAGAAGGAGAGTTATAATCAACCCAACCTGAATCAGGAAAGGGAGATTGTGGAAGCTGCGCATGAGATGGAAAGACTGTAACCTGGACCAGAAATGATCGGTGGGAAAACGCTTGAATTCAAGTATTCATGGCGCCCGAAGGTTAGTTGGGCCTTCGAGTAGCGAAGGAAATATTCCAGATACCAGCTTGTTGGCAAATATCGATCACTCCCATGAGCGTCTGGTAGGTGATCTCGCCATCGCCCCGTAATCTCACTGGCTGGTTCTGATACACTGCTACAATTGCACGAAGCTTGGTCAGAAGTTCTTGTTCCGTGATAACCTCGCCATTGATCACCAATTCGCCGTTTTGACGGATATTCACATTGATCTCACTGATAGCCCGGGTTTCCTCCTTGCCCTGACTGGAGGTAGGGACTTTTACCCTGCTGTCCTGTTCTGAGCGGGAGAACTGCCATGTCACGAGAAAGAAAATCAGAAGGAGAAAAACGATATCAATCATGGGCGCCAGTTGAATGACGCTCTCGGGAGGTTTTGGAGACTTGAATTTCATCCTGTAGGTGATCGTCCTGTATCAGGCACCTGGCAGGTCCGATTGACCGGGACGGGCAGGAGCCGGTCTTTGACTCCGGGGCACCTGGTATGTGTCCGCGGGTTCCGGCGCCGGTGCTTTCTTCTCAGTTCGGTAGCGTTCCGATTGCTGCAATTGGGATCCCAGAAGAGCGAGGAGGTGTGTTGCTGCAGCCTCAAGTTCGGTAAGATAGCGCTGGACCCGGCCCCGGAATACAGAGTAAAAAATCATGGCAACGATCCCTATGGAAAGTCCGCTCGCGGTAGTGACAAGAGCCTCGGCAACTCCACCCGCCAGTTTCATCTGGCGAACCACCTCGACGTTGCCGGTGTTGATTTCTAGAAAAGCCCGGATCATTCCGAAAACGGTTCCCAGCAGGCCGACCATTGGTGCGATCGCGCCGATATCTGCCAGATAGCTGATACGTTGATTCAGAGTGCTGGCTTGGCGGGATCCTTCCGCCTCCGCAACATCTCTAACCTCGCTGAATTTTGCTTCCGGGTTCTTTGTAATAAAATCGAAGGTCTTTTGAGAGATCCGGGCAATACACTCGCCTCTGCGGTGGGCGTAGCCCGCAAGGCCAAGATAGTCGCGCTTTCGAATAAGGCTTTCTGCAACGCGCATGAATTGATCATTGACCACGTTACGACGATGAATCGTGAAAAAAAGAAGAAGGATAAGAACAAGGGCTCCGATAGAAAGAGCCCCAAGTGGCCACATCATCAATCCTCCTTGCTTGATGATTTCAAGGATGTTGACTTTCGTTGTATCCCCCGGTGCCTCCGCTCCCCAGACGGCGCCTGTAGTGGCGATCAGGGGCAGGGTAACGAGCAGAATGCGATTCATGCGACTAACTCAGTGTATCTGCTCGATATCAACGTTCAAGCACGGGAGCTACCGTTCAGGACGTTAATCATGCCTAAAATTGGGCACCCGGGGGTCTCAGGATGCGGATTTTCGCGTTGTTACCCTGTGTCATGCCCGCCTTGACTTAATGTCGTCTCTTTGCGTTGGTCACAGTTTGCGCTAAAATACCGCTGAAAGATGAAAAGCCGGCCAGACCTGAAGACCCGCTTGGGGGATATCCCTCATCGACCGGGCGTCTACCTCATGCTGGACCGGCTTGGATCAGTGATCTACGTGGGAAAAGCCCGAGACCTACGGAAGCGACTGGGGAACCATTTCATGCCTTCGAGGAAGCAAACCGCAGACCATAAGACTCGAGCTCTTCTGGACGCAATATGGGATTTTGAAGTGCATGCTGTTCGAAATGAGCAGGAGGCACTTCTGCTCGAGGGAAAGCTGATCAAGCAGTATCGACCGCGATATAATGTCAGCTTCCGCGATGATAAGCGTTTCCTTCTCGCAAAGATTAATCCTTCGGATCCTTGGCCCCGTTTTGTTCTGACGCGGGTAAAAAAGGATGATGGCGCGCGCTATTTTGGTCCATTCGCTCACTCGGGGGCCTTACGCAATACGATTGCATGGTTGAACAAGGAGTTCGGGCTTCGGAGTTGCCGGACCAGAGATCCGGGGGACAAGGAACATAAGCACTGCAGCTCGGACGTGATACGGAACTGTAGCGCTCCTTGTATCGGAAGTATCGACCGGGATGCTTACCTCAATCAGGTTGAGCAGGCCAGTGCCTTGCTGGAGGGGCGGGGTAGAAGAGAACGTTTGAAGTCTCTGGTCGAAGAGATGGAGCAAGCGGCGTCGCGTATGGACTTCGAACGAGCGGCCCGATTGAGAGACATCGTGCAAAATCTTGAGCGGACTCTCAATCCGACTCGGCAGTTTTCAAGAGGTCGGGGAGTTCCTACCACCGTGAAGCCCTTGGATGACTTGGCGCAGCTGGCAAAGCTGCTTCAACTGCCCGCCTCACCAACCGTGATGGAATGTTTCGATATTTCCAATGTCAGTAGCACTCATATTGTCGGTTCCATGGTCAGGTTCGTTGACGGGGTTCCGGATAACCAGAACTACCGGCGGTATCGAGTGAGGACAGTCGAAGGACAGGATGACTTTGCGAGCATGGCGGAAGTGATTAGACGGCGCTACGCTCGTATCCTGCAGCAGGGAGCAAGGGCAAACCCCGAGGCAGTGGATAGCCAGGAAAGCGCCATCGAATCCATGCGCCGCCTCGCACAAGAGGGGAGGCTGCCTGTTACCCTTCCTGATCTTGTCATCGTGGATGGGGGCAAGGGTCAGCTGAGTTCGGCGACTGATGAGTTGCAGCGCCTTGGACTTCATGAATTGCCGGTTATCGGACTGGCAAAGAGACGAGAGGAAATTTTTCGCCCTGGTGAAAGCAAGCCTCTCGTGCTGAGCCACGAGGTTGGTGCTCTCAAACTCCTTCAGCGAATTCGCGACGAAGCGCACCGTTGTGCGAATAACTACAATGAGCTCCTCTTTCGCAAGCGAATGAAGGAATCCCTGCTGGATGAATGTCCCGGAGTATCTCCAAAACGGAAAGCGACTCTTCTTGCAAAGTTTGGATCCGTGAGCCGGATCCGTGGAAAAAGTGCGGAAGAGATTGCGGTCCTTCCGGGGATCTCCCTGCGTTCAGCCGAAGCCATGCTGAAGTGGCTGAACCGTTAGTAGGGCTGGGAAAGGGTTTTTGGACAGGACTCTTCCCGGAGCGAGCCTCCTTGCCCCGAAGGCCTCAATCGGTTGTCCCCGTAAAGTCCAGAGCCCGTTGCTTCATTTGAATGGCCATAAGGTTAAGGGCGTTGGCCCGTGTCGGGGCAAGGTGCTCCTTGAGTCCTGTTTTTTCAATAAAGGCGAAATCCGCGGTAAGAATGTTCTCCGGAGATTCTCCATCCAGAAAGTGGATGAAGAGAGCGATCATTCCCTTGGTGATTTGAGAGTCGGAATCTGCTCTGTAGCGAACACCTCCATCTTCGAGGGAGGCTTCCAGCCAGACCTGAGACTGACAGCCTTCAATCAGCTTATCCTCGGTCTTGCTCTCCGGGGGCATCTCACTCAGCTGTCGCCCGAGGCTGATGACGTATTCGTAACGCTCGGTCCAATCCTGAAAAAGGCTCAAATCCTTGAGCAGCTGTTGCTGGCGTTCGGTGATTGTCATCTTCGAGGCGATATTAGATCGGGCTGCCCCGGGATGTCAGCGCAGCATTTCCACTCCCTTTTCCACAGCCTCAGTGAGGCGATCAACATCTTCCTTATTGTTGAAACATCCAAATGATGCTCGCAGGGTTCCAGTAATTCCAAAGCGCGCCATCAGAGGTTGGCAGCAATGATGGCCAGTACGAACAGCGACGCCCATCTTGTCTAAGAGGGTGCCGAGGTCATAGTGATGAATTCCGGCGATGTTGAAGGACAGCGATCCCGAACGATCGCTCGGCCCGTAGAGGGTCACCCCCTTGATGTTCGCGAGTGCATCGGCAGCACGCCGAATCATTTCATTTTCGTGATCCGAGACTTCCTTGAGGCCTAACTCATTCAGGAATCGGAGAGCTGCAGCAAGGGCGATTGCACCCTCGATGTTTGGAGTGCCTGCTTCGAATTTGTAGGGGAGGTCATTGAAGGTTGTTTCCTCGTAGGAGACTTTCCGGATCATCTCGCCACCGCCTCGCCACGGAGGAAGCTCTTCAAGGAGTGCACGTTTCCCATAGAGGACGCCAATACCTGTAGGAGCGTAGACCTTGTGGCCCGAGAAGACATAGAAGTCTGCATCGAGTTTCTGCACGTCCACGGGGAGGTGCGGCACGGCTTGGGCGCCATCAACAACCACGAGAGCTCCTGCCCGATGGGCAGACTCTATCATTTGCTCAAGGGGTAGGACCGTACCGAAAGCATTTGAAATGTGTGTCAGCGCCAGGACTTTCAGCCGACCCGAGGATTTTTCTAGAAGATTATCGAAGTCTGCGGGATCAATGGCTCCTTCTTCTGTAACCGGGATGACTTCCAGTAGGGCCCCTGAGCGGTCGCAGAGCATCTGCCACGGCACTGTGTTGGAGTGATGCTCAAGATTGCTGATCGCGATGATATCTCCAGCACTTATTTCGCCAGAATACCCGAGGGTGGAGCTGATAAGATTGATTCCGTCGGTAGCTCCACTTGTGAAGATAATTTCCTCGATCGAGCTGGCATTGAGGTGACGGGCTATGAGCTCGCGTGCGTTTTCGTGAGCTGCGGTCGCTTCCTGCGCAAGATGGTGGGTTCCTCGATGAATGTTGGAGTTGGTCCGCTCATAGTAATCGCGACTGACTTCGAGAACTGCGTCTGGCTTTTGAGAGGTTGCGGCATTGTCGAGATAGACCAACGGCTTTCCGTGAACCTCATGCTGGAGGATCGGAAAACCCGAGCGCACTGCACGGACATCGTAGCTGCTCATTGAAGATCGAGATTTAAGGGAGGTGCCGGGAGGCTTGGAAGTTTCAGGAAGAAATCCCACCCTGCCAAATCCCCGGGACGGATCAGCGTCCGAGGTTTGAACGGCAGATACCAGTCGAAACCTTCCTATCCGTAATTGAGCATAAGATTCCCAGTAGACAAGCGGGAGCCCGCGATTCTCTACATATTTGGCAGCTCGATAAAGCCTTCCAACTTACGAATACGCGTAGGGTGACGCATCTTCCTTAGTGCTTTCGCTTCAATTTGCCGGATACGTTCGCGGGTAACCTGGAATTGACGACCGACCTCTTCGAGAGTCCGGCTGTAGCCGTCCTTGAGTCCAAAGCGTTGCTCAAGAACTTCTCTTTCCCGCTCGGTAAGGGTGTCGAGAACTTCGTTGATCTTGTCCTTCAACATGGAGAAGCCCGCTTCCTCCATGGGATTTTCCGCGGTCTTGTCCTCAATGAAGTCACCAAAGCTTGTATCATCGCTGTCTCCCACAGGAGCCTGCAGGGATATTGGTTGCTGTGCCATTTTGAGGACGGCACGCACTCTTTCCACAGGAAGATGGATCTCCTCAGCGATTTCATCGGGAGTAGGTTCTCTCCCGTATTCCTGTACCAACTGCTTCTGGACCCGCATGAGCTTGTTGATCGTCTCAATCATATGGACCGGAATCCGAATCGTCCGGGCCTGATCGGCGATAGAGCGGGTGATAGCCTGGCGGATCCACCAGGTTGCATACGTGGAAAACTTGTATCCGCGGCGGTATTCGAATTTTTCCACCGCCTTCATCAAGCCCATATTCCCCTCCTGAATCAGATCAAGGAACGAGAGTCCTCGATTAGTATACTTTTTCGCAATAGAGATCACGAGACGAAGGTTAGCCTCAACCATTTCCGTCTTGGCTTTATGCGCTTCTCGCAGCCAGTGATTCAGGTCTCCCGTGGTGGCTTCAAACTGCTGCTGATCATGCCATGAATAAAGTTGAAGTTCCTTCAGTTTTGTTTCGAACTCCTTCTTGTCTTTGAGCCTTGAGGTGAGCTTGCGTTGGTAGCGCCATATCTTGGTCTGCGTCTCGCGAACTTCCTCGCAGAAGTCCTCGATCACCTTCTGCTTGAAGTAAAACCGGTTGTAGAGGCGTGCCAGCGTTGTGAGATTCTTGTCCAGACTACCAAGCAGCTTCTTTTTTCCCCGGACAGACTTGGCGCTAAGTTTTTTGAAGACCTTGCTTGTGTCTTCATGCAGATTGCGCACCTGGTCGCAGAGCTTCGGAAGCGTTTTCATGTAGCGCTCGCGACTCTCGATCTTCTTGTCAAGAATGACTCGATCAAAACGTTCCTTGCCGCGCTGAAGTTTGTCTGCGAGGGCCAGATAACTGTCGGCTGTGAACCCAAACTTATGGAGAAATTTCTGCACGCAGATCTCGGCATCCTCGATTCGCTTGGAAATCTCAACCTCCTGTTCTCTGGTCAGGAGCGGGACCTGTCCCATCTGCTTAAGATACATCCGGACCGGGTCATCGAGAATATCGAGCTTCTGATCCTTCGTTTCCTCCGCTGCATCATCTGAGGATTTCTTATCCTTGAACCGATCAACCTCTGAGGAATCGATGATGTTGAACTCCATGTTGCGCAATCGATCGAGGATGGCAGCAACGTCGGTTGGGTCGACGAGATCCTTGGGGAGGATTTCGTGGATGTCGTCGTAGGTCAGATAGTCCTGCTCCTTGGCGAGCTTGATAAGCTCTCGCATCTTTTCCTGAATTTCAGGGGTATCGATGCGGCTTTTTCCCTTGGGCAACTTCTTCTTAGGAGTGTCGGCAGCTGCTGGCGGCCCGGGATCTTCCGCTTTGGTGGCGGCCTTCTTAGCTGCCTTCTTGGTGGGTTTCTTGGCGACCTTTTTCGCGGCTTTCTTAGCTGCCTTCTTGGTGGGTTTCTTGGCGACCTTTTTNGCGGCTTTCTTAGNTGCCTTNTTGGNNGNTTTCTTGGCGACCTTTTTGGTAGCCTTTTTGGTGGCCTTCTTGGCGACCTTTTTGGTGGCCTTCTTGGCGACCTTTTTGGTGGCTTTCTTGGCGACCTTTTTGGTGGCTTTCTTGGCGACCTTTTTGGCAGCTTTCTTGGCGACCTTTTTGGCAGCTTTCTTAGCGACCTTTTTGGTGGCTTTCTTGGCTACCTTTTTAGCGGATTTCTTAGACGCGACTTTCTTTTTCGCCATGAGCCTGTTCGGAGTAGCAGGGACCCAGATACAGGAATCCCATTATAGCAAGCTGGAAGATCATCCTCCAGAAGCAGGCGGGACTCTTCTTGAGGTTTCACATGAGGTCAAGGACTTTTGGCTTCGGAACGGATTCTTTGGAGTTCCGTAATCCGCTCCATGATTGTCTTTGCCTCGTCATCGCCGATCTCGGGGCTTTTTAATCGTGCAGCCAGAGCGCCCAGCTCCTGCAGAATGCCCTGCTCTGCCAATATGCCAAGAATCTCTGTGGCAGCTGTCAGAGGTGCCGAGGGGGTGGGCTCCTCTAGAAGGGTGAGTAGCGTTGTTCGATCCCCGGTGGAGAGGCTCTGGAGAAAGGTGTTAACAGCAGCTGGATCTGGGACATCGGGGCGTGTGCTGAGAATGTTTCGCACAAGGGCCTCACCTTCACGGCCCTCTGCTCCAATGAGGACCTGTTCAGTTTGGTCACATAGAAAGTCCAGAACTTCGTGGGACTGCAGGGCGAGGGCGGCGAGAACTCCAAGTTCCCGGTCGACTGGCGTTGATGTCACGGTAACAGAATCATCTTTCTGGTCGCGCCGTCGGGTTGGCCGCTTTGCGGCATCAATAACGGCCTGACGAATTCCATCCGGACTCAGACCGAGACGGGTTGCTACAAAGTTGATCGAGGCCTCCTGGGCGTTCTTATCTGAGATCGCATGAAGCATCGGAGAGAGGTCTCGTGCCACGCGCGCCTTAGTGCCAGGGTCGTCGAGATTATTTTCTGTTCCAAGAAATCTCAGACGATAATCAAAAAATTCCGACGACTTTTCGAGGATCGTTCGGAACTCGTCTGCACCTCTCGATTTGACGAGGGAGTCAGGATCTTCTCCCGGAGGCATGGTGGCGACTCTGACATCCATACCCAGCGCTGCCATTTCTAGGAAAGCCTTGGTGGCGGCGTCGTGCCCGGCCGAGTCGGAATCGAAACAGATTACGACTTTGTCAGATCCGGTGTAGCGTTTCAACAGTCGAGCATGCTCATTCGTGCATGCCGTTCCCTGAGTTGCGACTGCATTCTTAACGCCAGCCTCATGGCAGGCGATTACATCGAGTTGACCCTCGCAAAGTACGGCATAATCCCTCATATGGCGGATTGCCTTGTGCAGTCCGAAGAAGACGTTGGACTTTTTGAAGATGGGCGTCTCGGGAGAGTTAATGTATTTCCCACCCCCCTGTTCTTCACGTAATTTCCGACCACTGAAGGCGATGACGTCATCACGTTCGTTGTGGATCGGAAACATCAGGCGGTCTCCAAAGCGAACCCAAAGTCCGGAACGTGGGTTGTCCTCCTCTCTGAGCTTGGTGATTCCAGAATGTAACAACTCTTTCCCGGTAAATCCTGCGTCCCGCGCCCAGTCCAGAAAGACATCTGTATTTCTGGGCATCCAGCCGAGTGACCACCGACCTGCCATCCCCCGGTCGTATCCACGCGACTTGAGATACTGTCGGGCATGCTCAGCGCCCGGATCCTCGAGTAGCAGAGAATGCATGAAGCGTGCCGCCTGATTGTGGAGGAGTTTCAGACGGCTCAGGCGCCGCCGCCGCCGGTCTTCATGTGGATCATACTCACCCTCCTCAATCGTGATATTCGAGCGAGCAGCCAGCTTTCGCAGGGCTTCCGGGAATGGAAGGTTTTCATAGGCCATAACAAACCCCACAGCGTTTCCTCCCTCGCCGCAACCGAAGCAGCGATACGTCTGCCTTCCGGGACTGACATTAAAGGAGGGGGTCTTTTCGTTGTGAAAGGGACAGTGGGTCTTGAAATCTCCGCCTGCGCGCTTCAGGTCGAGGCCGTATGACGCGATAAGCTCAACAATGTCCGTCGCTCCGAGGACTTGTTGAACGGTTTCATCGGGGATGCGTGGCATCGTGTGAGAATTGTAGCGTTGCGCGGAATCTTGCCAAACCATCAACACCGTGGGAATTGTGAAGAGATGTGATTTTCTCGCCAAGTGCACAGAAATCGGGTCTATATTGAATCCATGAAAGGTATCATTGTTGTCGCCTTGGTAGTCTCAGCCGCGGTAGCGGTTGCTCGGAGTGGTGAGAATACAGAGACCGGCTCCGTGGTATCTGGGGCCAGTTCCACCCATAGCACAAACAAGGGAACATATGCCGGGAGAGTGGTTGAGATAGAGATAGGGGGTGAGAATCTCAAGGACCTTGGGAAATTCGAGCAGTGGGAAAAAGTGCTCGATGAGGTCGAGGATACTAAGGCGAGAGCCGTAATTCTTCGAATCAATGCGACTGAGGGATACCTCAGGGAAACGGAAGATTTGATGGAGAGACTGCTTAGTCTCAAGGTGCCAAGTTATGCCCTCATTGAGAAGCAAGCTCTTGGTGAGGGCGCGCTTCTAGCGCTGGCGGCGACATCTATTTTTATGATGCCGGATTCCATCATTGGCGGCGCTGGGCTCTTTTCTAGCGAGAAGGAGGGCGAAACCGGGAGCCTGGAGCAGCATCACAGCCGCTTACTTGCCACAATTCGCCGTGTGGCCAGCGGTCAGAAGCATTCGCCTGAGCTCATTCAGGCCTTATTCAAGCCTGGCGATCGGGAACGGCGCTTCGGCGAGGTGCTAGTGCCAGCTGGAACCGTTCTGACCTTGACGGCGAAGGAGGCGGTATCCCAGGTCGATGGGGAACCCCTGCTCGCCGCTGCTGTGGTTGGAGCCTCCGAAGATCTGCTTTCAGAAGTTGGATTGTCCGGAGTAGAGCTCGTGAGGGCACGTCCCGTGGCTGGTCCGGCTGCAGTTAGGATTGCACCTTCAAAGGAAGAGGAAGCTTCGATTAATCAACCGGAGGATCCGGAAAGTCAGCAGGGAGGGCCGGAGCTCCCGGGAAAGATTCAGGAGGAGAGTTTTGAAGGAAAATTAGTGGTTCTAACGGTCGGTAAGGATGACCTGATGAACAAACAGAGTTTCAAATTCTGGAGACGGATGATGCGTCGCGCCGAGGATGAGAAGGCCAAGGCTGTGCTCTTTGATTTGGATACCCCGGGAGGTTATGCCTTCGAGACAAAGGAAATCATGTCAGAAATTACCCGTCTCAAGATTCCCAGTTACGCATTTGTGAATGAAAATGCTCTGAGTGCCGGAGCGCTCATGTCGGTTGCTACCGACGGGATCTATATGAGCCCCGAGGGTACGATCGGGGCCGCTGGCTTGGTTAGTGGAGGCGGTGCTGAAATTGGAGAAATGATGCGAAAAAAACTTCACAGTTCTTTCGAGGCACAGATCCGCAGTGTCGCCGAAAAAAGGGGCCATGATCCCGAACTCATCCGGGCCATGATGATCCCTGAGGATAGGGACCGAGTTTTTGGGGAAGTGGTTGTCCGGGCAGGAGAGCTTCTCACGCTCACGGCAAGTGAAGCCACCTCAATGAGGGGAGGAAAGCCCCTTCTCGCAAAGGGAGTTGCGAGCAGTATCGAGGAAATCGCGGAGCTCGAGGGCCTTGATAGCACCTCCATCGTGCGAGCCGAAGCGACTGCATTCGAAAATGTTGCATGGTGGGTTTCAAAGTGGTCGTTTCTATTGATCCTTGTTGGCATGGCGGCGGCCTATGCTGAGCTGAAAGCACCAGGCTTTGGGATTGGCGGAGCAATTTCCCTTCTTGCGTTTGGCACATTTTTCTTTGGCAACTACATGGCCGGTAATCTCGCAAACTATGAACTGGTTGCCCTGTTCGTCCTCGGAATTGTTTTGATCGCGGTAGAGCTCTTCCTCATTCCCGGCACTGGAGTGACCGGAATAGCCGGGGTTCTGTGCCTTCTTGGGGCCCTGCTTCTCGGCACGGTGGACAAGATTGATTGGAACGATTGGAAAGTGGGGGATTTCTCCGGGAATCTCTTAGACCTGCTGCGTGGGCCTGCGTTTACGCTGGGAACAGGCCTTCTTGGAGGGAGTTTTCTTGTGATTCTTTTGATGAGGTTCCTTCCCAGTGCGCCTCTTTTCCGGGTCTTCGTCAGCAAGCAGGAACTCGCGGGAGGGGCATCTATCGCAACCCAAGAATCCCCGGCAGGCTCCGAGGATCTGGTGGGTCATACGGGCGAGGCTCTCACTGACCTTCGGCCCTCGGGGAAGATTGCGGTCACAGGCGGGGAGCTGGACGTAATAGCGGACGGGGCATTTATAAGGAAGGGTTCCAAGGTGCGCGTTCTCAGGAAAGACGGGATGAAAATCGTAGTGGGTGTTATTGAATCTACCTAGATTGCGTTCGTGACGGTCATGCTGTCTGCGCTCTGGTAAAGGGAAAGACCTCACTAAAGTCGCCAATAACGCAAAGGAGGTAGAGTAACCTTTTTGAGACACAAGAGTGCTTCCCGCAGGCGCTCTCTTCAGTGAGGATGTTAGGGTCCATGACGATTGAATAAAAATCGTCATCGGCCCGTTTAACAGACAACAGCTCAACAATTTGACCGCTATGAAGATTCAAGATGAAACCGCCTGGGGAGAGAGCCGTGAATTGCTTCTCAAGGAATATTTTTTGAATGCCTACCTGATCGCGCTTCTCAAGCAGGTCAGCAGGGGGGCAGGGCGCATCTCGGAAAAGAAAAACGATCAATCAATGCGACGAATCGTGGGTCAGAACTGAGCACTCTTCCTTGCTTTGATGGGCGCCGAATCGGTGGAGGCCGGTGAAGCAGTCGTGTAGGTTTGGCTGCTTTGCCGGCTCCGTCGCTTCCGAGTGCATCCGCACGGATGGACCCGACTGATTGAGGATCAGTAAGAAGGATTCATGGTCGCCGCGGGGTTCCGGAGGGAAGTTTTCGAAATACCGCAATATGTCGGTCTACGGATTTGCCCGGCGCATCAGCAAGCGCTCGGGACTCGAGATTGCGGTGATCCGCCACTTTTACGGCTCCAAGCGCCACGAGTTTCCGGCAGGCTAATTCATGTTCAACGTCGAAATAAGAGGTAATCACAAATAATCCATCTTCATCCAGCTGCCGCAGGCCACCCTCGAACATGTGTGCCCAGAGCCTCGGATTGTTCCAGAAATTCTGATGTCGCATGAAGGTAAGGTCGAACCTCTCGTTTGACGACATGGCATCGAGGAAACGTTTTCCGTCCTCAACGTGAAAGCGGGTATGGATATCGCTATGGCGTAGAGTCTTCCAGCGAAGACGGGCTTCTTCAATTTCAGCGTCCCGAATGTCAGCGCCTACAATTTCCAATCTTTGTTCTCCTCCAAAAATATCGGCAAGGACTCCGGTCTCGTCGGCACGGCCACAGGCGAGGTTGAGAATTCGTCGTTCACTCCGGCCTGCTAGAGCATCTGGAATACCGAGAAGGCTCTCCCTGAGCGCTTTGTTGAGAATGTCCATGTCTTCAGACAGGTTCTCCAGTTGGAACGGTGCATTCGGGGTGAGGGCCATCAGAGGTGATTTAAATACTGTTTCGTGGTGATTCAAGAGTTGAGTTAACGTGTGAATAATGTAGGTCCAATCATCTTCTCCCGATGACAAGACATTCCCACACCCGGGCGCTCACGTCCGAGACTGCTGCTCTTGTGGAGGGTATTGCCGACCAGTTCGCCATCGAAGGGCAGTATGTCGTCGGGGAAGAAGTGAACAGTGGGCATATCAACTCAACCTTCCGTGTGACCTATGAATTGGAGAACGGAGAGCGGCGCCGCTATATTCTACAGCGCATTAACGATAAAGTGTTCAAGGATCCTCTTGCCGTCATGCGCAACGTGGAGTGTGTAACTTCCCACATCAACTGGAAGGTTCTCAGAAAGAAGAGGGAGCTCGGAGGTCAGACCCTTAGCTTGTATCCACATAAGACCGGTCGATTTTACGGATCTGGCAAAGGCGGAGGGATATGGCGCTGCTATAACTATTTAGAGGGCTGTCAGACCTATGATGTTGTGGAGAACGCCAGGCAGGCCTATGAGGCCGGACGTGCTTTCGGTGCTTTTCAGAACTTGGTCAGTGATCTTCCCCCCGGGGAGATCGTTGAGACGATTCCCGATTTTCACCATACGAGGAAGCGCTTTGAAGCGCTGATGGCGGCAGTTGAGGAGGATCGCCATGGGCGGGTCGTAAGTGTGCAGAGCGAGCTGGACTTTATTCTGGGTTGTGAGGAAGCGTTCGATCGATTGTTGAATCTTGTGGAGAAGGGCCTGTTGCCCATTCGCATCACTCACAATGATACCAAGATCAACAATGTCCTCTTCGATCAGGAAACCGATGAGGCAGTGTGCGTGATCGATCTCGACACGGTTATGCCTGGCCTAAGCCTCTACGATTTCGGTGATCTGGTAAGGACGGCGACGAACCCAGCTGCAGAAGATGAGCGCGACCTCACCAAGGTCAAACTGCGTGTCAGAATCTTCGAGTCGCTGGTCGAGGGATACCTTGCTTCGGCAGGACCGGTCTTGACACAGGAGGAAGTGTCCCAAATGGCCTTTTCAGGGCGTCTGATTTCTCTTGAGCTCGGAATGCGCTTTCTCACTGACCATTTGAATGGAGACGTCTACTTCCGCGTGTCACGGGAGGGGCAGAATCTGGATCGAGCCCGAACCCAGTTGTGTCTTGCAAGGCAGATCGAAGAGGAGGAAGAGGGGATGAGGAGCTATGTCATCAAGGTTGCCAAGGCACGCTGATCAGGAAGTGGTTCGCTCAAGGGTTGCGACACATTCGAGGTGTTTGGTCTGGGGAAAGAGGTCAAAGGGTTGAACTTTGCGCAACGAGTATCCGTTTGCGTTGAATATCTGGAGGTCCCGTATCTGGGTGGATGGATTACAGGACACATAGACTACTCTCTGCGGTTTGAAGGAAAAGAGCTGCTGGAGGAAATCTTCGCCGCACCCTTTTCTGGGAGGGTCAACGATCACGGAAGTCCGGTCCGCAGGAAAGGTAACCTGTTCAAAAATGCGTTCAGCGGAAGCCGTGAGAATCGTCACGTTTTCAAGATTGTTCTGCAAGGCGTTCTGTCGAGCCCAGTCCGCTGAGGATTCGGAAACCTCTACTCCGGCCACAGATTCAAAATATTGGGCCAGCGAGAGAGCAAAAAGTCCGGAGCCGCAGTATGCGTCGACGAGAAAACGGTTGGTTGTGGAGGCTTCCCCTGCGACATAGGCGACAAAGGCGGGAAGAATAAAGGGGTTGTTCTGGAAAAAATCCCCAGCAAGGAAGCGGAATCTGAGATCGCCCACTTGTTCTTCGACGACTTCCCGGGGATTGGTATGGACACTTGCTGATGTGGCTCGGAGTAGCAAAGTTGCACCCTTGCGAAATTTGCCTTGTGCGGCAGTTTGCTTGATCCGAATTCTCTCTTCCGGCAGAGCGTCATTGAGTGTGTTCATTGCAATAGCGCATTGAGAGACATCAATAATCCGGTTGCGTGATCCCGTTGCCAGAAATCCAATATTGAGATTTCGATCNGGCCGGGGCTTTTGAAAATGCGGAGTGATCTTAGATCGATAGTTCCACGGCTGTGGGGAAGGAATNGTCTTCTCGACAGGGTGAGTGATGCCAGCCATTCGCTCGAGGAGCTCGGTGACCTGCTGCTGTTTCCACCGCAGCTGCTCGTGATAATCCAAGTGTTGATACTGGCAGCCCCCGCAGGTGGTAAAGAGAGAGCAACGGGGCTGCCTGCGCGTAGGACTGCGATTAATGATTTCAACTAGGTCCGCGTGGGAACAGCTTGCTTCGTTTTTCCAGATGCGAGCTCTTACCCGTTCGCCGGGGAGACTGAAAGGGACGAAAATCACCCAGTTTCTTTCGCCTTCCTCGCTCGACAGGCCTGAGAGCTGCACTCTTCCGACTCCAGCGCCAAGATTGGAGAGCGAGTCAACCTCCAGCTCCACAACTTCGTGGTAGCTGAAGGGTTCNGGCCTGAATTTCCTTGGGGGTTTTATACTCTCAGTCATTCGCCCAGTCACTTCGGGTTGTCAGAAAGAGGCTTGGAGTCTAGGCTTTTCCAGCATTAATGCACTTCGAAGATGAGATTGTGGTCGGTGATCCTCGTGTTTTCTGTAATTTGTTTTTGTCCGGCTATGGCGGAAAGTGCTCACCAAGAAGTGTGGTATGATGCCTCAGGGGAGATCGTCAAGCGAGGGAAGAAGGACCGGAATGAGTCANGGCCTGAAGGGGTATCGCCGGATTGGGAGCCTGCGTGGATAATCCGCGAACGAAACTTAGCTCTGAAATCTAAGAAGGGGACAATTCGCAANGGGGTTCAATTTCGGCAAAGCTACCCGAGTTGGTCTCTTTTCAGATATGGATTTTGGAATGGAATGCGCTACGCGGCATATGAGAGGTGTTTGGTTTTTCCCGGAAAGAAAATTCCAGGAAGAGCTCTTCGATTGACGGGCAAGGATTTTTATCGATAACCCTATCTTCCATCAGGTCACTCGTCGGAATCTGATGGAGCGGNGTTAAGAGCAGGCTGGGGGAGTGGGGCAGATGCGGGAATCCGGGGCGCCATCGGTTTTGCTACAGGGCGGAAGGCAGGTGACGGTCCGGGGAGAGTTCTAGTGACGTCGGGGGAGCGAAAAGGGTCTACTTCAGGCAGAGTGATAGAAGGTTGAGTGGGTGATTCCTCTTTACTATCTCCGGTCTGCTCAAGCGGGAATTCCCACTGTTCCTTGTCGGCTGGCGATCGCGCACACGAGCAGATGAGAAGGACCATCCCGGCTATACTGAGTGTGATGCTCAATGAGTTACTCATCTTCCAACCGGCTAAAAGCTCTCCATATTCATGCATTAATGCAATCGTAATCTTGGCCCCTCAGGGTAGGTTCAGGGATTGGATCCACTGGCTGATATCGGCAAGAATTCTAGCCCTCTCATGCCCGTATAACAGGAGATGATAGCTCTCCGGATAAAAATTACGCCTGACGCTATCCGACTGTGTGAATTGCCCAGAGAACATCTCGACAGCGTCTGGTCGGGAGAAGACATCATGGCCTCCATGCAAAATCAGAACGGGTCGAGTGATTTTTTGTGCACATTGTGATGAGGACTCAATCATACCTCCAAGGGTGTTGAGTAGACGTAACGTGAAAGNAGGGAGGTGATAGGGATTGCTGGAAGTTTGCTCTTGATGGATGGAGTCATTGGTTACGAGGACCTCGTCTTTCCCCCCGAGAGTCTCAAGCGAGATCTTTATCCGCGGAAGGAGTCCGGAGGCGAGACGCAGAATATTTTTTTTCCAGATGGGGACTTCCTCGTGAACCCCCACGATAGGCGATGATAACACCAGAGCATGACATCCGGATTTCTCATCCGGGAAACTTGCGAGGCCATGCAGCGCGATAAGGGCGCCCATGCTTTCACCGTGCCAGATGATAATGGCATTAGGATGTTGCTGTCGAACAAGATGAGTGAAGGTGCTTAAATCATTAAGCCAGTCGTCCCGTGAATGAATATCTCCATGGCGAGAGGTTATCGGATCATTACCTTGACCGCGGAGCTCCGGAGCATAGACAGCAACTCCCTGCTTCGACTCCTGAAAATGGTTGCCGAGATTTTGAAAGTCCTGCGAAGCACCGGACAAGCCGTGGATTCCAATGACTATTACGGATGGTTCCGAGCCATCCGAGGGGAGCCATTTTTGAAATGGGAAATGAGAATGGTCGAAAGACGAGTAGAACTCAGATGCGAGATAGGGGTTCTCTGGATCGGCAATTTCCTTACCGGAAGACCGGTTACATGGTAGTGAGTGTACGCTACACCCGGAGAGAACGAAACCCGACAGCAGAACACAAAGCGATAGAGAAGCTCCAGCAGGAANGAGCCTGCAAGTATGGACAGGGCCCCCCCGTAATTTCAGGATGGAACTAAGGGCGAATAATAAAATTTTCAACGGATCGTGCCACCGATAATACCGGAGTTACCGAGACGGTTGCTTAATACGGNGGATAGCATCCCTCACATTCTTTTCTCAGGAATACAACAAAGCTGCGGTGCTTTATCGATGAGTATGCAGTCCTCCTGGGTCCAGAATTATTTCGTTTTTGGCGCTCCCGCTCCGGGCTTCGGGGGTGCCGGTGCAGGTGGATCTGGCTGTTGGTTGGAAGGAGGAATCGGGATTCTTACGGGAGGAGATACGGCACGAGCCTTCCCAGCTCCGGGTTTCGCTGGAATCCGAACAGGGGGGGACACCGCTCTGGCCCCGGGGCGACCGGGAGTGGCAGGAGATACGGAGCGGCCTCCCTGAGGTGTCGGACGCGTCAGGGGGCGGGCAGGCGGCTTGGGGAGATCCTTTAGTTCCGTGAGCTCGAGTTCGAAGACCAGTGTGCTGTTAGGGCCAAGTTTCGCGCTGCGTCGACTTTCCTTGTAGGCGAGATCAGCCGGAATGAAGAGCTTCCATTTGGAGCCTACCGGCATCTGAGTCAGTGCCTCTTTGAATCCAGGAATCACGTTGAGAGACATCGCGGTTGCTTTTCCCTGCGAAGAATCAAACTCGGTTCCATCAAGCAAGGTGCCCCGATAAATAGTCATATACTGCTTGGTCGGACGCTGTCCACTCGGGGGAGCTGGAGCAATTTCACCGTCCCCCTTCTTAAGGATCTTATATTGAAGCCCACTGTCGGTTGTGATGATTCCTTCTCGCTTTTTATTTTCAGCCAGAAAGGCTTCGCCCGCAGACAGATTTTCCGCTGCCACCTTTTTCTCGCGCTCTTTAATGACAAGGCTCAGCTGATTCAAGGCCTCGTTGATTTTTTCCTGCTCGATATCGGACTCCTTCAGTTCGAGCGCGTCAAAAAGTCCTTTTAAGAATTGCTCCCGGTCCAAATCGTCCAGCTGGAGTCCATAACGGCCAGTTTGATTTACGAAAGTTCGACCGTTCCGATATCCAAAGCCATATGATGTTTTCGTTCTAATTTCCTCAGCCGCCATGGTCACTTCTGGCTCCGCAATCTTTGTGGGACCAGCGGGGGCCGGCTGAGGGTTTTCGGGGCCAGTGCTCTTGGCTGGAGAGGGGGTATCCTGAGCGAAAGGGCTTCCGGTGAAGAGAAGAAAGGCGGCAGGAATCGCTGCGTTTTTAATGAGCTTCATGGTCTTTGATGGAGGGGAGATCCTAACCCCGGAGCATTGAGCTGTCGAGTCAAAGGGGCGATCCTCGATCGGGCCGCTTCACTGAACGGGGAGAGTAATTACCGCACTATCTTGACTGCTCAAGCATGCGAATGACGGACGCCTCGGCAAGTCGTCGAGTTTCCTCAGCGATCTCAACTTGCGGATCAAGCTTATCGAGGCACGCATGGAGCTTCTCAAGAGTGTTCATCTTCATGTATCTGCAATCTGCACAGGCACAGTTTTCGGTAGGTCCTGCGATCAAATTTTTGTTGGGAACCTCTTTGCGGAGCCGGTGAAGCATCCCTCCCTCGGTAACCACGATGAGGTCCTTTGCCGGGGATTCACGGCAGTAGCTGATCATCTTCTCGGTTGAGCAGACTTCGTCCGCCAGCATCCGAACCGCTGAAGTGCACTCAGGGTGGGCAACCACCAATGCCTCCGGGTGCTCGTCCTTGATACTCTGTATGGAGTTTCGAGTGAATTCGACGTGAACATAGCAGGACCCTTTCCAGAGATCCATTTTGCGATTGGAATTATCCATCACCCACGCCCCGAGGTTGGCGTCAGGCACGAAGAGAATTGGACGGTCCTTTGGAGCCTGTTCGACGATACGAATGGCATTGCCAGAAGTGCAGATGACATCTGAGAGAGCCTTCACGCCTGCTGAGCAGTTGATGTAGGCGATTACGTAATAGTTCCGCTCGGCGTTGTCTTGCAGGTAGCTTTGCAGAGCGGAGGCGGGACAGCTCTGCTCCAGCGAGCATCCCGCGTCCTTGTCAGGGAGAACCACGGTCTTGGTCGGATTCAGGATTTTTGCGGTTTCCGCCATGAAATGGACACCGCAGAAAGCGATGACCTCCGCATCTGTTTCTTGGGCATGGTAAGCTAGGCCCAGGGAGTCTCCCACAAAATCAGCGATATCCTGAATCACACCGATCTGGTAGTTGTGGGCAAGGATCACCGCGTTTCGCTCGGCCTTGAGACGAAGAATCTCTTCCCGAAGATCGAGTGCTGGAGAAGCGGTGGCCACACCGTGACAATCGCCGATGAGGGCGGTCAGCGCAAAGAAGAAATCGCGCCAAGCCCGGAGCTGGTTCCCCCCCGGCTCAAACTGGCGGCTTTCAGGCTTGTTCGAAGGGTTCGGTGGATGGCCCCTGGGTGCTAATGCCAGCGCTAAACTTGGGAGAGAGCAGGCCTCTCCGATGACTTGCCGGTTTCCTTGTTGACCTTTATCGACGCTTCTTCAGGCCGCGGGCGCTTGCTCACTTGTCTTGGAAACTTCTAGCAATGAGTCATCTGCCACAGAGGGCGTTTCAACAATCTTTGGAGTGTTGCGCGCTTTTCCAATGGTAGAACTCCCAACAAAAACAGCACCAGCTTCCATAGCGAGGGAATTAGCCGAAATATCCCCATTAACCTCCGCCCGGGCGCAGATCTCCACCCGGTCCTTAACGACAATATTTCCCGCTACCCGGCCCCGGACAGTTACTGATCCACATTGGATCTCGGCCTTTATCTGGGCGGACTCTCCGATGGTGAGGGAACCGTCCGACACGATCCGGCCCTCTATTGTGCCATCAACAACGAGCTCTCCCTCAAACCGGACCTCGCCTTGGATCTCTACGTCACTGCCAAGAATATTTCTTTTGCCAGCAGCGGCGGGTGCCGATGAGCCAGCCGCAGTTCCAGTGGAAGCTTCCGGCTGAGGATGTGGAGGGATGGGGACCCCATGGCTGCTCTCTGGTGCGTTCTTACTAATAATTTTCTCAAACACGGTAGCTCAATACCGCAGAACATTAAGGGTATGTCAAATTTCGATAAACACGTAATTGTGAGGAAATGTGAACAAGTTTCCTGAGGATAGAACAGCCTGCTGATTGGGGGCTGAGTTCTCCAAAGACTTCTTTACCCAAGAAAACCTTAAGCGAGTCTCCTGTAGATTTCAGGATGACAAAGGGCGCTTACTCTGATTCTGGAGCTGGTTCGGGCGAGGGTTCCGGAGCTGGTTCGGGCGAGGGTTCTGGAGCTGGTTCCGGAGAGGGTTCTGGAGCTGGTTCTGGAGCTGGTTCCGGAGAGGGTTCCGGAGAGGGTTCCGGAGAGGGTTCT
>PARF01000033.1 GCA_002709915.1 Roseibacillus sp.
TCCGGAAAATCCTGCCAGCATACAAGCCTGGTAAAGCGAGTAATGGCGCGTGGCCCCACCGAGGTCGACCGGCCATCAGAGGTCGCTGGCGAAGGACCACCGTGCACCATTCCGTGGCAAACTTCTACCCCAGTGGGAAAGCCATTGTAAACCAGCCTCCCCGCCTTCCGCTCCAGCACCGCAATCAACTTCCCAAACATCTCGAGGTCATCTTCTGTCGCATGGACCGTGGCTGTAAGTTGCCCCTCCAGACTTTCAGCCACCTCCAGCATGGCTGCTTCATTATCCGCTGATACCATCAGAGTCGCCGGACCAAACATTTCCTCCGCCATGGACTGATCAGAGAGAAATCCAGCGGCATCTGCTCCGAGGACTACAGCTCCACCCTGACTGCTACCCTCCTCTACTGACACCTTCGCAAGGGTTTCCACCCCTTCCTTGGTCATCATTGCTTCTAGTGCACTTTGATAGGCCTCAGCGATTCCCTTGTGCAACATGGCGGCGGGCGCAGCTTCGCCGGCGAGGGATGCAATTTGCTCCGCGAATTGGCTGCGACCTTCTCCGCCCGTAATCAATAGTCCAGGATTGGTGCAGAACTGACCTACCCCAAGCGTAAGTGACCCAACGAACCCCTTCGCAATCTTATCGCCGCGCTCGCGGAGCGCACCCGGTAGGACGAATACAGGATTAATCGCGCTCATCTCGGCCCACACCGGAATCGGCTCTGGCCTCGAGGCCGCGGCGTCCATGAGTGCTCTTCCCCCGGCTCTGGATCCTGTGAATCCCACCGCTCTGACCACCGCATGTCTCACCAACGACTGTCCGATGGTTCTTCCACTGCCATAAAGCATGGAAAACACACCCTCNTGCATTCCGCATTTTTCCACCGCGATCCGCACTGCAGTGGCAACAATTTCTGCCGTTCCGGGATGCGACCCGTGAGCTTTGACGATCACAGGGCAACCGGATGCCAGAGCACTGGCGGTATCTCCACCCGCCACCGAATAGGCCAGAGGGAAATTNCTGGCNCAAAATACTACCACNGGNCCCANNGGNCTCCACATCGACCGGCAATCCGGTTTTGCTACCGGGGAACGGTCGGGATCAGCATGATCAATTCGTGCATCCACCCACGACCCCTCTTCAAGAAGGCTCGCGAAAAGACGTAACTGCCCGCAGGTTCTCCCCTTCTCCATGCGACAACGACCCTCAGGCAGGCCAGTCTCCATTGTCATCCTGCCAACGATTTCTTCCTCNACTGCATCTACCTCATCAGCAATAGCTCGCAGGAAGCCCGCCTTCTCTACTCCGCTTCTCTCACGAAAATCGACAAAAGCGGCCGCCGCCAGGCTGCAGACAGTATCAACGCTTTCCTCACCCTCAGAAAGATAAGCGGGCTCCATCTCCTCTCCGGATACTGGGTTTACTGCTCGAGATTCCCCGGCGCCTCCCGATCCTCGGCCCCCTCCGATAAATGATGTTCCTTGCAAGTCCATGGTGAAAAGGTTGTATCCGGGGCGCTTGCGGCAGCCAAAGCAAATCGTGGAGAATCCGACACTGGATTGACCCGCCTATCCGGTTCAATTATACCGTCCACACCTAAGGAAGATATCCCTCAAAGCTTTCCATGAAAACAATCGGTCCAGAAGAAGTTCACGCCGCCCTCAGCTACCCAGCCCTCGTTGACGCCCTGNAGGAAACCTTCTCAGGGGAATTCAACATGCCCCCACGCAACGTATTCCTCCTAGATGAACAGTCGGGATCACACGATGCCTTTGCTGTCCTTCCCTCTTGGAATACTGACCTGATCGGAGTNAAGGCCTTTACCTACTTCCCCAGCAACTCGGAGCCTTACAAATCACTCTACTCGAAAATTCTTCTTTTTGACCGGGCTCATGGCGAACCTCTTGCTCTTGTGGATGGCACCACCGTTACCTTCTGGAGAACAGCAGGGATCTCGGGACTGGCAACTCGTCTCCTCGCCCGTAAGNATGCGGAGAATCTTCTCCTGCTCGGGACTGGCAATCTCGCAAAATACATTATCCGGGCGAATGCCAGTGTCCGACCTCTGAAACGCGTTTCGGTATGGGGCCGCACGCCATCTAATGCCGCAAAGATCGTGGATGAGATGANCNGCGAACTGGAGGGCGTAGAAGTGACGGTCGCTACGGATCTCGAGAAGTCCTGTAGACAGGCTGATATCATTGTCAGCGCAACCGCTTCCCATGAGCCTCTGGTCTTGGGTGACTGGGTCACTGAGGGAACTCACACCGACTTTATCGGTAATCACCATGCCGACAAACGGGAATGTGATACTTCACTTATTCTCAAGTCCCGGGTCTATGCCGACAGCTATGCGAACTGCTTCAAGGAAGCAGGAGAAATCCTTGTTCCCATCTCGGAGGGAGTCTTCCAGAAGGATGACGTGGTAGCCGACCTTTCCGAAATGTGTAACGGATCTGCTCCTCTTCGCCAGAATGATGATGATATCACTCTNTTCAAGTCCATCGGNATGGGAATCAGNGACCTCGTCGGTGCGGGGCTGGCTTACAAGGTATCCACCGACTCTCAGGACTGATTCATCCGGTCAACCCCTGCTGACAAGGCCTCCTCTTCGGGGATTTACCTTCTAAGGACGGGTAGCCACACATTNTTCGACGATAGANAGGATCCTCTCCCTTTCCTCGCCAATCAGNGGCAGGCGGGGCGCNCGGACAGTTTCCGTNCCATAGCCAAGAGTCGCACACGTCAGCTTGATATACTGCACTAACTTCGGATGGCTATCGAAGTGCAGCATCGGCATGTACCACCGGTAGACCTCCAGCGCTCTCGCATAATCCCCCTCCTTGAAGGCATCCCATAACAGGCGATTCTCCCGGGGAAAGGCATCTACCAGTCCAGAAATCCACCCAGTGCAGCCCAGCATGAAACTCTCAAGCGCCACGTCATCCAGACCAGCGAAAACTAGATAGCGGTCTCCCAGAGCGTTGAAGAGGTCTGTAATTCTTCTCACATCTCCCGAGGCCTCCTTGATACAAACGATGTTATCAACATCCTCCATCTGCTTGAACATCTCCGGGGTAATATCTACCCTGTAAACCGGAGGATTGTTATAGCACATGATTGGAAGACTGGTTGATGCGGCCACGGACCGAAAATGATGAACGGTTTCCCGGCCATCTGAATTGTACACCATTCCGGGCATGACCATGAGCCCATCCACTCCNGCTACTTCCGCGGCNTTGGAGGTGTCGCAGGCATTCTGCGTCGTAAATTCTGCCACTCCGTTCAGCACAGGGACCCGGCCATCCACGACCTCCACAGCAGCCTCAAGGACTTTCACTTTTTCCTCCAGAGACAGGGAGCAATTTTCCCCGATCGTTCCAAGCATGATGACTCCATGTACTCCCTCCTTGATCAAGGCATCTACATGCTCCTGAGTTGCCGGAAGGTTTAACGAAAAATCGTCGTGAAACTGGGTGGGAACTGCCGGGAAAACACCGGTCCAATCTACTTTCATTGGCATGAGAGTGGATAGAACCGGTCCCTCCCCCCCGCGTCAAGTTCCAGCTTTGAGGGATAAGGAATCCCCGTAGTCCTGAACGCCAAAACGAAAAGGATCAGTTGGATCAAGAATCAGAGTTGCCTCACCGTTTACCCATGCCCTTCCACGAATCAGCGGAATCACGCTTTCGTCGTCNTCCGCCCTCACGGAGCCTTCAAAAACGGTATTGAGGATACTGGCTTGTCGCCACNTCTGTCCTTCCTCAAGTTTCCCAGCAGCATGCAGACAGGCCAACTTGGCACTGGTCCCCGTTCCACAAGGAGAACGGTCATACTCCTTCCCGGGGCACAGGACAAAGTTACGGCTATCCGCAATCTTCGAATCAGAAGGCGGACCAAACACCTCGATGTGGTCGATCTCACCTCCATCCCTGCCCGTGATTCCATCGCGCTTGAGAGCCTGTCTGACCTNCCAGGCAAAATCCGTTAACGCCTCAATATTTCTGGTATCTACAGGTGGACCTTGATTCTCAACGAGAAAAAACCAGTTACCTCCCCAGGCAACCTCACCAGTTACCTCGCCCCATTCTGGGACATTCACAGTGACCTCCTCACCATGGCGAAAACTGGGCACATTCTCTACCGAGACCAGGCCGTCTTGCCCGAGACTCACTTCCACCACCCCGACCGGAGTCTCAATCCGGTGGTTACCATCAGAGATTCGTCCGAGATACGCAAGAGTGACGGCTACCCCCATCGTTCCGTGAACACAACCCTGCAGCAATCCAACGTTGTTAAAAAAGATTACTCCGGTAACGCATCCGGGTTCGCTTGGCTCACAAAGGAATGCTCCAACCATCGCATCATGCCCACGNGGCTCACTGACACAGGATGTCCGCAACCAGTCATGCTCATTCCCAANTCGCATTCGCTGATCCGCTACGCTTCCTCCTTGCAGGTCAGGTCCTCCACTGACAACAACCCGCGTGGGCTCTCCCGCCGTGTGGGAGTCTATTACATGCAGCTTTCTTGAACCAGCCATAAGAAGTGTTTGAAGGATCTTAACCGGAGAGTCAAATCCACCGACTAATTCCGGAGCATGGGATGCCCTGAGATACCCCTTCAATTTACGAAAAACGATCAACAGCAAGTTGCTCAATCGGAATTGTCGGCGCGCACCCGGTGATGATCTCGCTAACGAGCTTTCCCGTGATAGGGCCCAGACTCAGACCCAGCATGGCGTGACCACTTGCCACCAGAACTTTTTCCCTTCCCTCAACCCGGCCAAGATAGGGAAGACCATCAGGCGAGCAGGGCCGCAGGCCCGACCAGCGCCGAATTCCCTCGAATTCCTCAGGCTGTAGACCAGGAAATACCCGGCAGGCCGCCTTAATAATGCCCTGCACCCTTCGCTCGTTGACCGAAAGATCCTCTCCACAGATCTCCATAGTACCTGCAACCCGCAGGGAATTGTCAATCGGAGTGATTGCCACTTTTGCCTCTCCAAGGAGAGAGCACAATTGAGGCAGGACTCCCGGATTCTGAAGGGTCATGGAGTAGCCCTTACCTCCTTGCAGAGGCACCCGAGTTCCAAGAGACCTCGCAAGGCCGCTGGTCCACGCTCCCCCAGCTACCACAATCTCCGCTCCCTGTATCCTCTCTCCACTATCAAGCTCGACAATTCCATCTCCGACACCACTCACCTTACATCCATATCTTAACTCCCCACCTCCCGCGGCCAGCTTCTCTTTCAGACCATTGAGAAATTCTCCCGGATGAAGATGGCAGTCCTGCTCATACCAGATTCCTCCCTCGACGTTCATCTCGACACCGGGATCAAGTTCTCGCAGTCGATCTGGATCGCAAACTTCCACCCGAAGTCCAAGCTCCTGAGCCTTTNCTGCAAGATCCTNCTCCTCCTTCAGGAAATCAGAGGATTCGCAAAGCATGAGGAGGCCGCGACGCTGCAACCCAAAGTCAAAATGGTTGGATAAATCCTTGAACAATTCACGGCTAGCCAGTTGCAGGTCACGCAGAAGACCGGCACTGGCCTTCACATGCGTGGCGTTGGCACAGGAGATGAATGACAATCCCCAACGAGCCAGGTCGAGACTCAACCGAGGGCGGACGTAAAAGGGGCTCTCCGCATCCAGCAGCCATTTCAGGCCCTGCGTAACCACGCCGGGAGCGGCCAATGGCGTAAAGTGACTGGGCACGATCATCCCTGCATTTTCCCGCGAACAATTGTTCCCTTGCTCCTGCTCACGCTCGAGAACGAGGACCTCTCTTCCCTCCTGTGATAGGTAGTAGGCACAACACAACCCGATCACCCCACCTCCGACGACGATAACCCTCTCCTTCACGGCGCCACTGTAGGGCCTCACCGCCGGAAAAGCCAAGGGCTCCGATGCCCACCCAGCCAACTTCACCCGGGGTCTTTACATCCTTTGCTATACCTTTAATATAATCAGATCCGTCTNAATAGAGTGATGTTCGTGCGGAAGCTTCTCCTGCTCATAACCCTCGGATCGGCGTTGAGCCCATCCCTCGAGGCTGGCGAGCCCCATTTCGCGACCATCGACATGGCGAAAGCCTTCGAATCTTACCATCTTACCCACGCGGAGAGAAAACGAGTCCGTGAGGCACGCAAAGCACTGCTCCGGGATCCACGTCCTGAAACCCTTAAGCTCCTCGAGGTGGAACTCGGCGACCTCAGGGGCAAAATACAGGATCCCGCCCGTGAGGAGAAGCAGCGCCAGCAGGATTACCAGCGTTTCCTCGTCAAACATCATGAGTATTCCACGCTCAAAAGCGAACATGAGAGAGATCATTCTGCCAAACTCAAGATCCTCAACGAAAGCATGGTCGTGGTCACCCGTAAGCTTCTCAATGACATCCGAATAGTGGTTCGCAAGATCGCACGAGAGGAAGAATTCGACTATGTATTCGAAATCGGCGGGAAGACCAGCTCTCAGCTTCCCTCCCTCCTCTACATTCGCGATGCCACCGATTTGACAATNCGGATAATCGAAGAGTTGAATCGGAAACAAGGCGGGGAACCGGTGGATTCATCGCTCGTTCCCTGAGCTCAACAGCATCTCTGGCGCGACTGATCCCTGCATATTCACTCCTCATCGACCGTTTCGTCTCTCTGATAAATTGGAAGCTGTCGGTAAGGAACGGTAAAGGCGAGAACCATGGTCGCAGTTCCGTAAATTCGGCCAGCTTCACGGCTGTACCAAGAACCATCCTTTTGCTGCCTGGGAAGATAAGACTCATACATCCAGTTCGCATAGGTTTCCCAGTATTTACCTCCAAGCTGAAACATACCCTGAGCAGAGTAGTAGTTACCATAATACTCGAACTGGTAGTTCCTTAGTCGTTGATGGTTTCTAAGGACGAACTCTCCAGCTTTGATAGTCGCCGGCTTCCCATGCTCACCGCAAAGCTCGAGGCAGAGCAAACCCATGCCAGTAAGAGATTCTTTGTGACTCGTGCGGTCCGAATACCCGAAGCTACCCAGTCGATCATCATAATGGCGGTAAAGGTAGGCAACGGCATCTTCAATCGCACTGTCAGGGACGGCGGCTCCATTCAGCTTCGCCGAGCGCAATGCCATGAGAGCCCATCCACTACAGGAGGTATCACTATCCCGTGACCCGGGATGGTATCTCCAGCCTCCCTGATTCTTCTCGGACTTAGGGACACGCTGAGCACGAAGGATTAGTTGAAGGGCCCGCGCAAGGGAACCCTTAATGCGCTTCTGCCGCTCTGGGTCCACCATCCCTGAGACCTCTGAGAGAAACAGGGTAGTGATATTGTGAGCATACATCGGACCGCTTCCCGCGTGCCCGGCAACGAAAAGGCCCGTGCGCTGCTGGTGCTGAAGGACATAATCGATGCACCGGTTGATATTAGCCGCATAGGGTCCCTCGGTGGGCATGTGACCCTTGGAGAGGAAGGCCATCCCGACGAGAGATGGGATTCCTGTGGAAGTTCCGTAGTTCTCTGGAAAACTGCCGTTTCGCTCCTGAGACTGGGCGAGAAACTGCAATCCTCGCTCTACCGCAGGATCCACCTTGCTTTTCCACTCCGAGAAAACCGTCTTGGGGATCTGCTGGGCGTAAGAACTCCCCAACAACAGCAGAAGACTACATCCCGCAGTGAAAAACAGTCCTCTCATTCTCATTCTGGTCACCATGTCTAGTTTCGATTTAAGAGTCTACTTTCCACCCCGGGCGATCTCCTGAAAATAGCGCTTCACAAGTCCCCGGTAATCCTCAGGAACACCTCCAACTCCAGCACCACCTACATCAGAACGCAGAATCTCCTTAAGCTTTTCCCAATCCTTGGCACTGACACCCAGTTTGGCCAATTCAGGTGGCACCCCCGGATCTCCCTGAGCCTGCCGAATGCCCTCCTCGGGCTTCTGTCCGGGTTCCTGGGATGGCTGTCCTTCCTCCCCGGGCGGCTGGCCCGGCTGTTGGCCCGGCTGTTGGCCTGGCTGCTGACCACTTTGCATTGCTTGCATCGCTTGCTGGGCTGCTTGCGAAAGCGCTTCTGCCGCCTGCTGTGAGGCTTCAGATTGTTCCCCGGCGGTTTGCGCCTGAGACGCTTCCGCTGCTGCTTCCATCGCCTCCGCAAGCGCTTCCGGGCTTCCAGGTAATTGATTAGGTCTAGGCTGCNGCTCAGCCGCCTGCTGGGCCTGCTGGGCAAACTGCTGGGCAGCCCGCTCAAGAGCTTCAGCTGCATTCCCAAAGTTTTCTGAGGCCTGCTCATGCTGCTGAGCGGCCTGCGAAGGCTGACCCTCCTCTGCCGACNGGGCAGCCTGCGAAGCCTGCTCGCTCCCCTGCTGAGCCTGCTGATTTGCGCGGGCCATCTGACCTGACTGCCCGTTTAATAGAGGNAGGTCCTCAATGGCCTCTGCGAGAGCAGCAGCTTCCTCTGCCTGCAGCTCCTGAACTGCTTGCAGCGCTTGATCAATGTCACCGGCCTCAAGAGATTCCAGAGCCTCCGCAATTTCAGCTTGCCGCTCCGCGAGTTCGGCAAGCTCCGGATCGGCCTGATCGCCACCCTGTCCAAGTTGCTCACCGTCACCGGGCTGCTGGCCCTCACCAGGCTGCTGGCCCTCACCAGGCTGCTCTCTCTCACCGGGCTGCTCTCCCTCACCAGGCTGCTCTCCCTCACCAGGCTGCTCTCCCTCACCGGGCTGCTCTCCCTCACCGGGCTGCTCTCCCTCACCGGGCTGCTNNCCCTCACCGNTCATCACTAGGAAGAGCAAGTTCAGAAAGCGATTCGGCCGCTTCATTGGCTGACTCTGCAGCAGCCTCCCCAAAATTCTCCTCGAGCGATTCCAGCGTGTCCTTCGCCTGCTCGATCGCCTCCGGGAGGAGATTGGCCCGGTCTTCCAAGTTCGCACGAGCCTCGGCCAGCTGCTCCTGAACATCCTCCACGATTGAGGCCTGCTCAGCTCGTAATTGCTCACGAATTTGTTCAGCGAGCTCCTGCTCCGCCTCACCTGGCGGCTGACCCTGCTCCGGTTGACCCTGCTCCGGTTGACCCTCCTGAGCCGCTAGTTGCGCCTCAGCCGCATCCGCGAGGCTCTCCTGCCTCTCGGACAGATCTGCCGCTTGCTCGGCTAGCTCTGCAGCAGCATCCGCTTGATTTTCGAGAACTTCTGACCGGGCCTCAGGATTCTGCTTAATTTGTTGCTTCAACTCAGCCTCTAGCTGTTCCTGCGCTCGCTGGAGCTCCGGATTAGCTTCGGCTTCAGCCCCTTCCTGCCGCTCATTATTTTCAGCCTGACGAGCAATTTCGTTTTCCCGCTGGGCGAGTTCATTCAATCGCGCCAACTGCTCAAGACGCCCCTCGTCTTTCTGAACCTCCTCACGAATCTCCTGCAGTTTCTCAATAGCGTCCTGTGCAGCTTGCTGGGCTTCTGCCAATTCTTCCCCGCGAGCTTCCGGAGTATCCTGTAAGGGAGTCTCCTCGAGGCGCTCCCGGGATTCCGCAACTTCCTCAGCAGCCTCCCGTACATCTTCCGCACGGGCAGCCTGAACTCCATTCTCCATTCGTTCAGCGAGCTCTTCCAACTGCTCCTGGGCGTTAGCGAGTTTGTCTCTTGCCTCGGCGAGTTGCTTCTCTGCCTGTTCCGGAAGCTCCTCTTTCTTCACATTCTCCTTGTGCAACTCCATGCGATCTTTCGCCTCTTTGGTTTCCTGGATAGCTTCGTTAATGGTCTCACGCACATCGCTCTGTTGCGCTCTGATCTCCTGCCGGGCCAGCGATTCGGCATTCCGGTCAATCTTGACTACAAGCCACTCCGACCGGCCCACATTGGGTCCTCCCAAGGACTCCGGCAGATTATCGGTTACCTGCACCGCCATTCGGACCTCTTCGAGATTGTCGTATTTTTCGGACAATTCCCCTAGCGAGACCGTCTCCTCTCCTCTCCATAAAGGATTTGCACTGAGCGGATCCCTCTTCGCGGCATCCGCAGACAAGGGGGCTACCTCACTTCCATTGATAACGAGATCCACCGCAACAGCCTTCACCCCAAAATCCTCCAGAACCTCGTACTCGAGGCGAACCTGCTCGTCCGGTCGTAGTCGAAGCTCAGGTTGAGTTGGGGCCAGCAGCGCAACCTGGGGAACCGCATCCTTCTCGACTTTGACCGGGAAACGCAACCCTTCGATCTCTCGACCAAGTTCATGATAGAGCATGACCTGACCAAGCCCCCCCTTGTCTGGTTCGAGAGTCCAGTTCACAAGAACCTTGGATCTTTCCGGAGCTTGCTCAATCCGGACTCTACCCACCTCCTCGCCGTCGAGAAGAAAACGGCCCCGCTCCACTTCAGGAGTGGTCTCTCCTCCCAGAAAGATTGCAGATCCACCAAGGGCAAAGACTCCATCCTCGAGAGAGCGCTGTTGCTTGGGTAACCCCGTGTATTCCGGGTATTCGACTCCGATCTTCACTGCCTCTATCCGAGGCAACTTCGAGACCCTCACATCAAACCCGTCGCTCTGAGCCTTTCCGGTCTTTGCAAAGTAGTGGAAACTCTCCTTCGCCGAGGGAAGGCGATACTCGAACCGGCTGATACCATCCTCCACGCCTGCAAGCTTAAGCATTTCCGTCAGCGAATCCTGTCCTTCACGCTCCATGACGAGAGCAAGCTCCTTCACGTTATCGTCAGAGTACTTGATGACTATCCTGACCTCATCGCCTTCAAGCACATTAAGATTTTCTGGTTCGATCGTAAACCTCACCGCCCCGGCATTACCCAGATCACTGAAGGGAGCTACTGCCCGGACAAGAAGACGCTGAGCTTCTCCCGGATATATAATAAAGGCGGCGACAAAAACCGCTGCTAGGGCGGTAGCCGGCCAGAGCCAGCGCTTCGCCCGGCGAGCCCGCACCTCCTTCGTGGGGTTGACCCCCTTGACATCTCCCTCAGCTTCCTCGACCAACTGCCGTAAAAGGCCCTCGGAGACTCTGCCCTCAGAATGATCTGAAAGCTCAAGGGCCGTACTAACCCGCTCCTGAATTTCAGGGTGACGGGTCTCTAACCAACGAGCTATCTGGATCAGGGTGATCCTCCCCCGCAGAGGACTGACGAACCATTTGAAAGCAGACCAGAGCAATCCCGCGCCAATCAACCCGAGGAGCGTCCAACTGAGCTCCACCGGGAGAGGTGCGAAGAAAAGATGCGCCGCCATTGAGATCAGCAGCCCTCCAAGCACCACAGTCGCCATCGCAGCAATTCCGCGGAGGATCTGCATTCTGCGTACTCTGCGAAGGAGCGCTTGGAGTGGCCTGGTAATTTCCCGGGGTAGATTCGTACTCATCAGATGGTGTCAATTCGGAGTCGTGTCCTATATCAAAGTCTTGCAGCCTATTTCTTCATCAGGGAAGACCACTACCCCTTCTGATAACCCATTCTGAGGTTAATAGCGCGCAAAACATTACCAAGAGGATCCAATGGTCCCATAACCGGGTCTCTCGTAGCTCTTCCCGGGTTTCTTCACCGGTAAGAAACAGACCTGCCAGCTGTCCTGCCTCATCCGGGGCCACTACTCGTCCGCCTGAGAGCTCCGCCAACGTATTGAGCAGGGGCCGGTTCAAGGTAGTTTCTGAAAGTTCAACGGGACTCATAGCTCCCACCACACGGAAGGAAGTGGAGACTCCTCCCTCTCCGTCCGTCTCCAATAAGTCGGTCGCTTTTTTTCCTGTGAGCTTGATCTGATAATCTCCAGATCCAGAAAACGGGCCTGCCTGCGCATTGTGCAGACCTGGGGAACCATCTAGATAACTCATCTGGACCGTAGCCAGTTTCTCTCCATCCCGCCAGACCTCAGCCTTGAGGGACTCATCCTTCACCGGATTCTTTTCCTTATCGAGAAGCCGGGCGGTAATCTGAATCCGGTCATCACCGGTGTAGCTGAGATTATCAGTTCCGAGACGTACTGAGGACGTTCCCGAGCGCAGGTTCGGACCAGCCCCCCACCGCACAAGCTGACCCCACAACCGATGATGGTAGACATCACCTACCCCCTCACGCAATCGCCACGTTCGATCGGTCAACATCATCGCCACTTTACCGTTGCCCACCTGCTGAGCCACAAGAATAGCATTTTTCGCCTCCCGCTCTTTACGCTGCGCCAACCGTGAAAGCGCGTTGCTCAGATCATCAACATTACTCAGAGCGGCATCATCGCCGTTCTCACTGGAGGCTACCACAAGAACATCTGCCCCCTCTTTCACCCCGTCAACAGGAAGCCGCCATCGGAAGTCAGGAAATTCTCCCCAGAGACGCTCATTCTCAAGGCGGCTATCTGACTGCGCGGTCACGGGATGATTACGACCCTGCGAGGTAAGAAGAAGACGGAAGGGAGGATCCTTACTCCCAAAGAAGGTCCGACTTCCGGGGGTATACTTCACTGGGAGAAGATCACGGGCGATCTCAGACTCAAGTCCATGTGGCATGTGACGGGGACCGGCGATGGCTACCAGGAAAGCCGCCCGTTCTGTGACACAACTGCGGATGATATCCCATGTAGCCTCATCAATCGAATCAGCTGGCACGTCCCCGATGATGATTACATCAAATTTACGCCATTCCTCCTCGCTGGCTGGCAGTTCAGTCGCCTGTGCGTCCCCGAACTTTCGCGCCGCTGAGGCAGGAACCGGGCTCAGGCTCTGTCCGAGAATAGTATCGGGTTCCAGCAGAACGTATTGCAGATGGATCGACTTATCCCTGCCGTAGAAGAGATTACGCAGGTAACGGAATTCCCATCGAGGGTGGGAATCTACGATCAGGACATTAGTACGGGCATCCGTAATCGCGGTCTCAAACTGCCATCTGTTGTTCTGGTCGAAAAATTCTTCCCCGAGATTCACCAGCTCTACGGTATAAGCGTTGATCCCATCTGCATCGGGAACGTCGTTGAAACGAACCTCCTCCTGATGATGGTCCTGCGGAATGCGGATGACCTTCTCCTCCACAATTTCCTCACCTTTTTTGAGGAGAACCTTTGCTCGACGACCACGATATCCATCGAATTTTACAACCGCGGCGACCCGCAGACGATCTCCGAGATAAATCGCATCTGGCGAACGGACATCGAGGATTGCTGCATCTCTTGGAGCATCTTCACTGCCGATTCCCACAACCCCGATAGGAGCATCCAGAATTCCAAAACGACGCGCGACGTCTTCAACCCGTTCCGGTCGATTGTGTCTCCCATCCGTCATCATTACGAGGCCCGCAAGATTATCAGGAGGCACTTGTTCCAGAACCGTCGTCATGGCGTTTGCCAGATCTGTAGCCTGGTCCCAACCCTCAGCAGCCTCCTCATCTTCTCCAAGAGCCTTGCGAGCCGCACGCATCAGGCGTACTCCGACCTTACCCTCGAGTTCTTCGAAAAGACCACTGGCATTGATAGCCTCTGCTGCAATGTCGTAGCGAGTGGAAGTCTCCCCCGGATCGATAAGATTCATCGAGGCCGATTCATCAAGAACCACCACAACCTCCTGCTCCAGTTCCCGGTTCACCTTTCGGCTGAAAACAGGCTGAAGAAGAATCCACACCAGCGAGACGAGCGCCAGAAGACGCAAGGCCGTGAGCCATCCCCCCTTCCTACGACCTACCGCGCCCTGCTCATAACTGTAGAGGCGAAGGATAATTTCAACTGCTACAGCCGCGATCAAGGCAACCGTCCAGAGAGGCCATTCCGTGCCGAGATGTAGCACCTTGCCCAGCAGGAGGGTCAGCATCCATACGAGCCCAAATATGAGCGGCCCTCGAATCCATCTCAGCACTCTGCTCATTCCGCCTTCCTGACTCCTTTCATTCTTTCCAGTATTTCGGGATCAGGCCCTGATTTCTCCTCGAATTCCACCTTCACATCCTCTGCACTCCGACGCGATTTTGAGATCCACCGGGCAAGAGCCACCTCAAGGAGGAGAAGGAAGAACGCTGCTACCGCGAGAAATTTCCAGAGCTCTTTTCCAAAACCCTTGCCACTGAGTACTGCCAGCAGATCGGTCACATTGCGTGCTTCGACAAGATCGATACTCTTACGAATTAACGTCTTGTCATCCTCCCCCAGAGGCAGGAGTCGGCTCTCTCTCACATCGCGCCGCACAACCAATGGCACCTTGGATCCCTCGAATTCCTCCAGCTCCTCCCCGAGCTGGTCCGGAATGTTCACCTCATAGAGCCCCGGAATGGCGGCCCCTTCGAGCTCGAGAAGCCGTCCTCGACGTCCTACCGACACGTTCACCTTCCGTTCTTGCCCCCGCGGATCGACCGCCGTGCCTCTCGCTACAATCTCCTTCTCGCGATTACCCGTCAGCGGCAGAAGGGCTTGCGCAGGGATGATCTTCATTTCCCCGCCTGGGACCTGCCAGAACAGCTTCATAACCGCGTTTGAATATTCCTCCTGATAAGTGAGTGAAATCGGAACAGGCGTTCCTGCCTCAAGCTTGACTTCCCCACTTTCCCGCTGCCCTTGAGAAACCATTCGCATTACCGTTCGACCGTCAATCTTCAGGGTAGCCTTGTCATCAACCTCCATACGGAAACGATAATTCCCGCTTACTGGAGGAACGAGGTGCCCTTCCCAGAGAATCTGGAATCGGTCACGATTCATTCCTTTATACGGCTGCTGGTCTTTCCAATCGAATTGAATGGTCGGATCCACCCTCTCGATGGCAATTCCACGACTCTCATCCATCGCTCGGAAGTATGTGCCCTTCAGGCCTCCACCTCCCGGCAACGCCAGAGCCGGCTGCCAGTTTGCATCGATATTCAATTCCACACCACCAGCTCCGGCCAACCATGTCACGAGCTCATGAACCAGGGGCACAAAAGACTGTCTGGTCGTGAGGTTTCCTGTCCGGATATCGAATCCGGAGGTCGCAAGAAGAACTCGACCTTTACCGTAATTACGCCCTGCGATGAATGGCTCACCGTTGGAATAGGAAGCCGCTATNGAGCCTCCGTCCCGGCGCTCGGTCACTGCNCGAAATCCGGAGAGACTCGCTTTNCCCAGATCACTTTTTCGCTCATCCTTGAAGAGTATCAGAGTTTCATGATCAAAAGTNGAAGGAGCCGGCTGAATCCCCTCGGNGTCAGTCCGTAGACTGCCGAGAGTCACCGGGCTCAATGCCCCCCCGGGACCATCCCAGCTATTGTAGAAGACTTCGTCGANCCGAGGTCCAGCGAGAATGAGCAGACCTCCGCCGTTGGCTACGTAAGCAGCAACCCGATCCGCAACCGCTCGAGGAAGGCGGGCGACATCCGCAAGCACGACAACCTTGTGTCTCCCAAGGTCCTTCAGAGTTGTGATTTCTGGAGCCGGCAGAACCATTGGCTCCATCAGATAATTATCAGAGGCCTGATTCCCCTCNACCANCTCGGGCGATGGNGCGAGTGCGAGCGCAGTGAAACCGGCGGCCCGTTCAAAAAATCCGCCACTGGGATTTCCATCCACAAGAAGAATCGGCAACCGGCGCTTNACCGTGACGACCCGCTCCCTGATGTCATCCAGCGGAAGGTCATCTTCGGCATCAAGCACAGCCTTCACTACCGTTGGCCCTGATTCCTTGAAAAGATGTCGCATCTCAATGGTTTCTTCCTGCCCGGGCGCCAACTGTCCAATCGCTGCTGGTTCAAGAACTTGCTCCCCTACCGTTACCTCAAGAGGTTCGGGGGTAACCGCTTCTGTCCCNGTATTCTCNACTGTTATCCGTATTGTAGCTTCCCGGTCCGTGCCNACGACNTCNCTCGAAAGTTCAATGCCGGATATCGCCACATTCCGTAGAGCCTCGGGTGGAGGAAAACTACGCACCATGAGCTTGGGCGGACTGGGCAGTCCTTTCACGGCATCTCCGAAATTGGTCCACGCGGAGGGGCTGTCCAAGCGCCAACCCAGTCGCTGGCTGTCCGTGAAGACCACAATCTCCTTGGCCCGATGATACCCTTTCTCAAGGTTGAGCAGACTGACCCCCAGAGCATCATGGGCACGAAAAGGGCCTCCTACCGGCAGTAGCTCTTCAAGCACCTTGATGACATCCGCCCGGTGAGTCAGGGGCGCACCAGTCACTGCGTCTGGAGCGGGACCTCCCAGAATGACCGAGAACGCNGAACCTCTTGGNGCTTCCTTCACCAGGGTAATCGCTTCCTCGATAGCGCGGTCAAAAGACTTTTTTCCTGCCGGACCGGGAATCTCCATCGAGCTCGAGGCGTCGATCACAAGAGCGATATCCCGGCTCCCTGTGTTCTGAAAGCGGGCCAGATTGAGTTGCCGCTCGAAAAGAACCAGTGCGACACCCGCGAAAAGGAGTAGGAACGCGAGCCCTCTGACGAGCCAGCGGCTTGAGGCCTTCCCCAGAACGAAGGATGCTCCAAGGGCCCCTAGCCCAAGGAGAGCCAATGGCAGCACGAAAACCCATGGAACCGTCGAATCAGGCGGCACGAAGGGACGAGCGAGAGCCAGAGCCAGCAACGCAATCAGAAGGCAGCGAGCTGCCATCAGCAGCATATCTTCCCATTCCATTCGACGGCGCCGCATCGCTACGGTATCAAAGAGAAAGCGCATCGCTCCCCAATCCAAGGGCTTAGCCGACTGCCGACGCATCATATGCAGAATGATGGGCACCAGGACTCCTGTGAGTCCGATNAGCAGCCAAGGATTGAGAAAGAGCATTCTAGATTACTGGTCAGCTGTTGATTTTGACTGTTCTGCCGGATTCATGGTACGCTGGGACAGGTATTTCATTCCGTAATCTACCTTCTGGCGTGCATTCTCCGACCAAGGTAGCGAAGCAGGCTGTCCCGCAAGGGCGTCTTGGTGTTTATCGGAACGTAGTCCGCCTGCAACTTACCACTGGCTGTTTCCATGGACTTGATAAAGGTCCGCACCTTCTCGAGATAGGCGGCGCGAACGGCCTGCGGATCGATTCGGAGCATCGATTCCACCCCTTCGAGATCGCGGAACCTCTGGAAGCTCTTGAAGGGAAAAGTCAGCTCCTCATCGGCCAGCACATGTAACAGCACGAGCTCGTGCTGTCTGAAATCAAAATGGTGAAGAGATTCTATGATCGCCTGCGGATCATCAAAAAAATCACTGATAAGAATAACCAATCCACGTTTGTGGATCCGCTCAGCCACCTCATGAAGGACATTACCCACCTTGGTATCGTCCCCGGGCTCTGATTGATGCAGCGTTTCCACAATTCGGCGCAGGTGACTGGGCCGGCTACCAGCGCGCAGGTAGGAACGCACCTGCGAATCAAAGGTCACCAGCCCCGCAGCATCTCCCTGCTTGATGAAAAGATAGCTGAGTGCTGCAGCGAGATAACGGGCGTAAGCGAACTTGGACATGGCCTTCCCGTCCACCTCTGCGGCTTCGTCGCCCTCAAAGGCCATGGACCCAGATATATCTACTGCGATTGTAACACGCAGATTGGTCTCTTCGATATATTGTTTGATGACGTTACGATCACTTTTCGCCATCACCCGCCAGTCCAGGTTCCGCGGGTCATCTCCCGGGGTATATTCCCGGTGTTCGGCAAACTCGACCGAAAAGCCCTTATCNGGACTGGTGTGCTTACCCGTCAGGGTTCCCTGCATCCGTTTGCGCGCCAGCCATTCCAGCCTCCGCATAATCCCCATCGTCTCCTCAGGCAGGAGCTTCATGGATTCAGGAACTTCAATTGAAGACATGAGCAGGAGTCTGAACGCCTCTAAGCCATTTCGATCACATTGCTGCAAACACGAGTGATCGACTATATCTTGATCTCTTCCTTGGGCTGGAGGTGCTCCAGAAGCATTTCTACGATGCTGTCACTGGTGACACCTGAGGCCTCGGCATTGAAGGTAGTCAGGACACGATGCCTCAACACCGGTGGTGCTACCGCAGCGACATCTCCGGTGGTCGCGTGAAAGCGACCGCGCAGGACCGCATGGGCCTTCGCCGCCGCGATCAGAGCGATCCCAGCTCGAGGTCCGGCTCCCCAGCCTACCATGTCTTTTACGAACTCTGGAGCTTCTCCCGAGTTTGGCCGCGTCGCCCTCGCGATGTCAGCTGCAAAATCAATTACATGATCCCCAACTGGCACCCGCTTCACGATATCCTGAAGCTTGAGAATTTCCTCCGCCGTCATAAGAGCTTTGATTTCACCTTCACCCGGACTGGTCACCCTCCTGATAATTTCTCGTTCCTCCTTATCGTCAGGATAGTCCACAACGATATTAAACAGGAAACGATCCAGCTGTGCTTCGGGAAGAGGATAAGTTCCTTCCTGCTCAATTGGGTTCTGGGTCGCCAGCACGAAGAATGGATCGGGAAGGTGACAGGTCTTTTCTCCCACGGTGACATGATGTTCCTGCATGGCTTCAAGAAGAGCAGCCTGGGTCTTCGGTGGCGTCCGGTTGATTTCATCTGCCAGAATCATGTTCGCGAAGATCGGGCCCTCCAAAAAGCGGAAGCTTCGTCTTCCAGTCTCCTGATCCACCTCAAGCACATCCGTTCCCGTAATGTCGGCCGGCATCAGGTCCGGAGTGAATTGGATTCTCTTGAAGCTAAGGTCCAGCGCCTTGGCTACCGTTGAAACAAGAAGGGTCTTGGCGAGTCCCGGAACTCCAACGAGAAGAGCATGCCCACGACAAAAAATGGCCATCAGTACCTGCTCAACGACCTGCTCTTGCCCCACGATAACCTGCGCCAGTTCCTCCTTCATCTGGCCGTAAACCTTGTGGAGCTTCTCGACGGCCTCTTTTTCATCCATGCTCATGGTGCTGTATACGGCCTCTCAAACCGCTTTTTCTCAAGTTGAATCTTCATATCCGCACCTCTCCAAACGCAATCCTCATGAATCATCCGTATTCGGAACTATTTTTAACTTTCTTGATCAACGAAAGCATCAGTCCCCGGACGAGATTGATTCACTTGGTTGAAGTATTTTCCAAGGAAATACCATGGGGACACCTCGAAATGCCCTGAGGATTATCTGACGTTTGCCGCGAATGCGATCTCACTCTCCAGTTGAGGAGAACCGCGCCTGACTCGCAAGCCTCATACCCCCACCGGATGCCATGTCGTCTTGATCTCTTGGAAATCCAGAATGTGATAAGGATTCTCTTCCAAGGGTCTGTCCGGATGCGAAACCACCCTCTTGAGATTCTCGGCCGCTTTTTTCCCGGC
>PARF01000034.1 GCA_002709915.1 Roseibacillus sp.
GCGAAGGTACTGCCGCGGGGTTCCATCCGGAGGGCGTGAATTTTGTTTCCGAGTGAATTGGGTCCGACGAGGCGCCCCTCGAGTTGGGGAATCTCCCCACTGCTGTAGCGGATCCATTGATGAACGAGCCGGATCCTTTCTCCTTTAATCGGCATCCCGAAGAAATGCCCAAAGGTGTATGGATTTGTGTGAGGGCCATGCTTGCCGAATCCCTTCTGGTAGTAGGCCCCCTGAACAAAGTGGACAGCCTGTTGAGTGCCATTCGTACCAGAATAGAGCCGTCCGCCCGCATCGAAATCCACCCCGAAGTTGTTCCAGCCACCCTCCGCAAACAGCTCAAATTTATGTTTTGTTGGATGATAGCGCCAGATGTTCTGCCCGAGGAAAGGATAGCGAGGAGCAGTCTCGTCAAGATGAACTCTTACGCGTGCGGTGACCGTGCTTCCGGTGCAGCCATAGAGCCAACCATCAGGACCGAGCTTCAGGCTATTGGAGATCGAATGGGTGTCTTCCATGTTGAACCCCGACAGATGTACAATGGGTTTGCTATCGGGGATATCGTCCTCGTTTCTATCTGGATAAAAGAGGAGGTAGGGAGGGTGCAGGACCCAGACGCCCTTATTTCCATGGGCGAGAGAGGTGACCATGTTCAAACCATCGAGGAAGGTCTTGTGAAGATCATAGTTTCCATCGCCATTTGTATCCTCATGGATCGTGATCTTGTCTCGCCCCGCGAATTTGCGATTGTTGGGGCTGTTAAATGGCGGAGGTGGCGGCACCTGATCAAACACCTTACGGAGGTGTTTGTCCCACGTGAGAACTTTGAGTCCCGCGGGATTCGGATACTGGATATATTGCACCACCCAGAGACGTCCGCGTTCGTCGAAGTCCATGAAGAGAGGCTGCCGGACCCTTGGCTCACTGAGGACGGTCTCCACGGTTAATCCAGCACTAGTTTGGAACAGGTCCAGAGCTCGGCCAGGGGGAGAGGGCTGGCCCTTGTCGTCGGCACGAGCAAAAGGGTTCTGGTTTCCCTCGAAATGCTGAGAGACCGCTGACAGTAAGTGGCGGCGCCACGCCTTGTCGGCAGGTATGACTCCACGGTGCCCGGCATGTTCTGACCCGGCTAACCTGAGATACGAGGCCGCTTCGGCCTCTGGGTCCTTTCCCCACTTCGCCCACGACGGCACATCGCCGCTCCTGAAAAGCCATCGCCCGGTTAGATCCATGGCGTCATCTATCCTCGTCAGATGAAGTGGTCCCTTGAGAATGCCGCCCTTACCTTCCTTGTTAAAAATTCTCCAGGCGATGAGATTAGGCTCACCGAAGCGAATCTGATCGGGCTCAATAACGAATGGGCGTCTTATACTGCTTGACGGGGTTCCAAACAAAGGAGGCATGGACCCGTTAGCTCCAACCTTGGCTCCATTGAAAAACGCTTCATCGACATCGCTGATGGTATCGGCAATGAGAAGGAGCCGGCTTCCTTGCCAAGCGCGGGGAATTTTGACGTAGGCTCGATACCACCCGAATCCGCTCGTGCCTTTCCATCCACTTTCCTGCGGAACAGGTGCTGTCGTCCACCCGTCATGTTGGGCGAGTGCAGAACCAGCAGCCAGCAGGTACAAAAATACAGCAGGAATTGGCATGGATTGGGAGATTAATGGGTGAGCCTGCTTCAGCTTTCAATCGCCAAAGTTGCCCCCAAACTGCTTCCCGTGCAGAATGGAAGAACTTTCCGGAGGATCAGTGATGGGGCAGGGTAGGCAGATTTGCAGGGTTGAGATCTCGAACACTCTCGGTTGCTGTTCCACCTGAGCGCTTGATCGATGGCCCGGTTTTAGCATTGGATGAGGCATGCACAGACGCACATTCTTGAAGGGAGCAGCAGGTTCTTCGATTCTTGGAGCCCAGGGGGCATGGGCTAAGGATAGTGAGACACAATCAAGACTGGCTCTCGGCTATGATAACTTTGCGGTTCGCGCGATGAAATGGAAAGAGCCGGAGCTCATCAAATATGCAGCAGAGCTCAAGTGTGATACATTGTTCATCACGGATTTCGGGCCATTTGAAAAGATGACTGACGCGTATTTGAAAGATGTGCGAAAGCAGGGAGAGGATGCGGGAATACAGATCCTCCTGGGTAGCTGGAGTATTTGTCCCACTTCGGTGAAGTTCCGGGATACATGGGGAACTGCTGATGAGCATCTGCAGCTGGGTATCAGGGCGGCAGCAGCACTGGGGTCCCCTGCGTTTCGCGTTGTTCTGGGAGCTGGGGAGGATCGTAAGACTGAGGGAGGAATCGAGGCGCGGATCGCCGACACGGTGAAGGTCCTCAAGAGAAATCGTACGCGGTGCCTGGACTCGGGGATCAAGATCGCGATGGAGAATCACGCAGGGGACATGCACACATTGGAGCTCCGCGGTCTCATTGAGGAGGCGGGTCCGGATTTCGTCGGTGCTAATTTTGATTCAGGTAACGCAGTGTGGACGATGGAGGATCCCGTGCAGGCACTTGAGAACATCGGGAAATATGTCATTACCACCAGCCTCCGGGACTCGGCGGTTTGGGAGAGTGAAAACGGTGTCACAGTGCAATGGACTGCGATGGGGGAGGGAAATACCGATCTAAAGACCTTTTTTGCGCGATTTGCTGAACTCTGTCCGGATGTTGCAGTTAACATCGAAACAATCTCCGGTTTTAATCGTGAGTTACAGGTAAAAAAAGATGACTTCTGGAAGGCTTGGCCGAAAGGCAAGCCTGAGGGGTATGAAAAGTTCCTCGCTCTCGCCAAAAGCGGAAAGGAAAGGAAGGCGGGGCCGGTAGACCAGAGAGAGGACATCTCAAAAAGTATCGCCTACTGCAGAAAAGAACTTGGTCTTGGCCGTCGATAGTTCGTGATCGAAAACTTCCATGAGATGAACGGGGACTCTGAGGCGTTCGCCGAAAAGATCCTCAGGTGCATGACATCTCCTGCATAATACGGTCTACACAAGGCAATTCATGGCTCGACTACTGCTTCCTCCTCATCGACTGATGGCCCTGTTCGAAAAGGGGGGCATCACGAGGGCTCAGCTGCAGGCAGCAATGAGTGTTCATCAGCAGCGTCTTCTGTTGGAAATTGCGGAGGCAAGGAAAAGACCGGCGCTGTCCTTTCTTGATGAAAAGTTAAGCCGATATGTCGCCAGCCGCCTTGAGCGGAGACATGGCGAAAAAATCATCCGGATGGTTCTCAGAGCGCTGGCGGACATTGATGGATTCCCTCCTGCAGATCTCCTTTGGAATGCGGAGCATTCTGATGTCCCACTGCATTGCTTCTTCCGCCTGCGTCGAGAGCCCGTTTTTCGTCTTATCAGCCTCACGGTCGACCCCCTGGGTGTTAAGGTCGTGATCGAGCATGGGCGTGCTGCAAGACGTCATACCACACGGCAGGAGATCCAGCTTTTAAGAGACAGGTTCGGGAAGCTGACGGTCGGGACTGGGAGCATGCTGAATTGAACTTCCCTCCAGCGGTTCTTGCGCCTCTGTCACTGTGCCCTAATCTGGAGGCATGAAAACAAAGACTCTGATTCTCCCACTTTTTCTCGTCGCGATACTGGGTGCGATAGTGTTTGCTCAGGGTGACCGAAAGCCCAGAGAACAAAGGAGGATTGCCGAAAAGGGTGTCCGGTTCGATCCAGTGGTGCGCAACATGGAGGGCTGGACAGTGCATATTGATCCGGCTCTGCTCGCCGGAGAGCATGCGGTGACTGGTAAGAAGTGTCTGCGGATGCTTGGGGATCATCTCAATCGTATCTCACTTCTGGTTCAGGGGGATGTCCTCAAAAAGTTGCAGACGTGTGAAATATGGATTGAGCACAAGCATCCTTCCCTTGGAGCAATGCAATATCACCCTGGTGAGGGTTGGTTGCGAAGACATGGGCATGATCCTCGCCTGAACAAGAAGGTGCACATCCCACAGGCCGAGGCGTTGATTTCACGAGGGCAGTTACTTAAGCACCCGGCGGTGGTTCTCCACGAACTGGCCCATGCTTACCACGATCAGATTCTTGGTTTTGATTACAAGCCTATCGTGGATTCCTATGATGAGGCCATGAAGGAGGGAACGTATGAGAGGGTTCTGCTCTACACGGGTCGGACCGTCAGGCACTACGGCGCCACCAACCATAAGGAGTATTTTGCTGAGGGAACCGAGGCATACTTCTATCATAACGATTTTTATCCTTTCGTTCGTGCGGAGCTCAATAAGCACGATCCCACCCTTCACGACGCCCTTAAGGAGGTCTGGGGGCCAGCCCAATAGGCCATCTTTGGGCAGGAGAGAAACTTTCCCCTAATTGAGTATCGGACGGAGCCTAGAGATCTCGCCCATGGAGCTGGAGCAGACGCTTGCTTTCCTTGACGAGGAAATCGCAATCCATGAAAGGATCAGAACTAATGTCCTGCCAGAGAACCTTGCCCGACGGAGAGATCACAAAGGTGCCGTGGAGAGGTGATTTCTCAAAGTCATCGTAGGCGCTCCATTCCCGAAATACCTTCAAGGCAGGGTCTGCAACCAGAGGAAAGGGGAAGCTGCCAACCTCCTTTTCCCACTTTTCCCGTGATTTAATCAAATCGGTCTCGCTGTCCGTGCTGATGGCGAGGACGTCAAAACCATTCTCCTGGAAAAGGTTCGCACTCTTAGCGAACTTCTCCAGTTGCTCAGCACAGTGCAGGCATCCGTATCCCAGATAGAATATCAGAATGATTGGTCTTCCCGCATAATCCTTGCGTGAGATCGTGCCGCCCGTGCCATCTGGCAGAGTGAAATCGTAGGCTGTGGGTGGCGTCCAAGCCACTGGCCCAAGAGAGTCCAGTGAAGGCCGTACACCAATGTCATCACGGAGCACAGGCTGTGACTGCCACTCACCGAGATCGAGCTCCCCGGCGATAGCCATTACCCTTGCGACCGGAGGAGCCTTTGGGTCGAGGTACGCGGAAATAGGCTTCAGTAGTTCAAAGGCTTCGCGTGTTTGCTCCTCCTTCCCGGTGGCGTGCAGGATTTCGATACGGGCGAGAAGTGGCAGGACTCGGTTGTCGCCGGGCTTCAGGGCCTCCTCACTCATTGTAAGGGCTTTGTCCTTGTCACCAGCCCGGAGGTGGAGCTTGGCGAGGTTGTATTTATCATCCTCAACAGCTCCAAGGTGCTTTTTGGCTTCATCCAGATTGTTTTCGAGTAAGGCGGAGAAGCAGACGATCGCTTGCCGGGCCTTCTCCACTTTCTTGATCCACTCTTGGGGCTTTTTGGTGGCTTCCTTAACAAGCTTTTCGGTGTCTTTTTCGTTTTTCTCCTCCTTGGCAGCCTTCTCCCGGGCCTCAGTCTCTGCCTTTTCGCCTTCTTCCTGAGCGGTATTCAGAAGGGTGGCGAGTTCCGTGTCCACGGATCGGAGTCCCTCAAGCGATTTTTTGCCGAGGTGGTCCTGTCCAAGAAGGCGGAGGCGTTTGAGTTGTTCTTCACGCTTGGGTGTCGGTGCAAGGTAGGGGGTGTCTGCAAGTTGCAGTGTCTCGTCCCAGAGTTCATAACGCCTGAGGACCTCAAAGATTCTACTTCGGCCATAACTCGCGCTGCGCCCACCTCGGCTGAGAGTGTTGAGCTTCGGATGCCTCGGATTGGCGATAAGGCTTTGCGCCATGCTCAGAGCGTCATGCGCCCGCCCCAGTGTCATCCAGTTACGGCACAACCATTCGTTGTTGTGAGCGTAGTTATGAATGCGATCGGGGAGGACCCGGCGCGTGATCATGTAGTTATGGTCAGTCCTCGCGGACGCCTCCTGGGCAAAGGCAGAGTCATCCCACCGCTTGAGTTTGGAGTAAATATGGCCGGGCATGTGCCACATGTGGGCGATTCCCGGAGCGGTATGCCCGAGCTTGGCAGCGGAATCGAGAGCGACCTTGGCCTTCTTGCCGTCCCAGAGGTGGATCCGATAATGGTGTGCTGGGTGCATCGGGTTGACAGCAAAGATCTGCTGGAGAATGGCGTCGACTGCCTGATGGCTATGAATCGGTAGGCCGCTGCGTCCGAATTGCCAGAGGCGCACACATAGGAAAGCACGGGCTTCGATGTCTGTGGGGTAATCCTGAATAATGCCCTCAAGATCGTCGATCAGCTCCTGTTTACGCTTCTTTGCGTCCTTGGGCTCGCCGTCGAGGTAGTTGGCTTGCGCCTGGATGTAGCGCTGGTTCTGTTCGGTGGCTTTCTCCTGAAGTTCAGAGGCTTTTTTTATGAAAGCCTTGGCCCGCTTTTCATTTTCCCAGTTGGCCATGGCCATTCCCCAGTAGGCCATGGCGCAGTCGGGATCCTTCGCGGCAATCTGACGAAACGTTCGCTCGGCCTCATAATACCAGAAGCCGTGCAGCTGTCCGATTCCCTGATTGAAAAATTGTTGCCCTTTTTCCCAAGAGCATTGAATTACGAAAGAGATCTTACCTGTCCCCTCGATCGGGAGAGCCGAGTGTCGGGGGCCCTGGTTAAATGCTTCTCCCTGATGTGAGTGCCCTGCCTTTGGTTTGTCGTCACCGGTCGGCTCTGGTTGGTCCTCCGCATGGGTCAGCGGCGATATTGCGAGAGGGATTAGCAGCGCAAGAAGGCGGTTCAGGATCACGGTGTTAATACGAACATGAATTTCCCATTCCTACCAAGCCAATTGTAGGTGCCGTCTGCGGGTCTCGTAGGCTAAATCTCTCGATTGCGTGAGGTAAAGTCTTCATAGCCGTTCAGTGTGTCTCTTGACCGGGAAGAAGGCTCCATCTAAAGGAGGCAGTGTGCGGGCGATACAGATTATTGGGACCGGGGTGCTTTTGAGCGCTTCTGTGAGCCTCGGGGAGGACCCTTGGGGAGGGTGGGAAGGAAAGGGAAATGCCGGCATTACGCTAAGCAGAGGGAATGGGGAATCTCTTCGGGGAACTACGGAACTCGAAGTTTCCCGTAGTCTGGGAGATTGGCAGATGGAAGCTGCGGCTTCTTTGCTCTATGGCAGGGATAGCGGAGTAAGCTCCGGTGAGCGGTTGGAAAGCTCTTTGCAGCTGAACCGGGGGCGGACGAGTCGTGTCTACGCCGGCCTTAGTGGTGAGATTCTTCACGATCAGCTCGCCCGGATCGATTGGAGAGCGATAGTCTCTCCAGTCATTGGATGGCGAGCCTTCGATCAGGAGAATCTTGAGCTCGATCTGGAAGTAGGACCAGGTCTTACGTGGGAAGAACGTGCATCAGTTACCCGTGGGTTCAGTTCGGTGCGCCTCCATGAGCATCTTGACATTCAGTTGACGAAGCGACTGCACTTTTTTCAATCACTCACAGCTATTCTTGAGGCGGGTGATCTTGAGAACTACAGCGTGAAGGCTGATGCAGGTTTGGAATCCAAGCTGGGCGGAAGCTGGTCATTACGAATCGCTGGTAAAGCAGTTTTCCATGGAGAGTCGGATCAGACCGTGAGTGAAGACCTTCTCCTGACAGCGGGCTTCGGCTATAATCTTCATCCAGCAGATCACAGTGAAGGAGGCCTTGTTTCTGGCTCGAAGAAGCTGGAATCGCGATCTGATGATTGGGCGTTTACTGCGCTGTTAGGTGGAAGCATTTCCAAGGGCAATAGTGATGCTCGCTCTATCAGCAGTGGACTCAGGTTGAGGAGGGACTGGATAGACAATGAATTAGTGGCCGGCATCTTTGGTGTCTACGGTCAGCAGGGCGGGACTATGAGTGCAGAGAGCCTGTCTGGTGATTTGCATTATCAGCAGACTCTGGGGAAGGAGAACTTTGGAGGAATGAGGTTGGATTGTGATTATGATGCCCTTGCAGGACTAGACTGGCGTTTGGCTTTCGCCCCATATTTGGGGTGGGTGGTGCTTGAGACAGAAAGGGGCGAACTTTCACTCGAAGGGGGGCCCTCTGTTGTGGCAGAACAGAAAGGTGGGCGGGAGAGGGCTTTTTTAGCGACTTATGCAGCGGTGAAGGCCGAACACAAGCTGGGAGAAAGGACTCAGCTGGTGGGAGAACTCTCGTGGTTGAGCAAAGCAGCCGATTTCAAAAGCCAGATCTTTACTTCTGAACTCAGGGTCGAGCACGCTCTGTCGGAAAGGCTGAGCCTTCAGTTATTAGGGCGGAGCACCTATGACACTGATCCGGCGAATAAAAGCGGCCGGCATGACCTGCAGGTCGTCAGTGCTCTGGCTGTCAGGTTTTGAGGGAGAACGAACTGTGTGCCTGCAGCCGGTAAAACTTGCAAATGGGGCTAGTTGTTGACCTCCAAGGGTCCAGACATGCTCTTCGCTGGTATTTTTTCTGGCCCTCCACGCTGGGCACCGTGGAAAAATTTTAAAATCATTTTGGCTCACGCGATTTATCTCACGAGCGGGGATCATCCCGTCGGATTTTGAGAGCTGAGGATCGTAAGAAGGCCTAAAAATAAGGTAAAATGCGTGCGTTGGCCCGATCAGCGGGGGAAAGCGGGCGAGAGATTTGCTGAGCCGCACCTACTTTAAAACCCCTTCTTTTTAAGCTTTAACGGGCTTTAAGGCGAGTTTCTGCCGACATTGTGGACAGCTCCTGGCCTCTTATGCGGGATACAGGAGGAAAACGTGTGAGGGTGGGAGCTCCTCGCCCTGAGGACCTCCTCTAAAGTCCTCGGGCGCTCGGCCATGATGGCTGAGAGCTCCTTATGAGTGGGGGAGGACTGCTTGCCCGACTGGGTGCATAAAAAATTATTCTTCCCGTTTGAGGCGAAATGCTTGACGGAAACCTCTTAAATTTATGGGTTGAAGACCGAAGTTTCATTCGAACCTAACCAATAAAGAACCAAAATTCATGGCCCAGAAAGCAGCAACCAAGACAGAAATCCTTAACAACATGGCCGAGGCAACCGGCTTCAATCGTAAGCAAATCGCGTCAGTGCTTGATGCACTAAGCGCTGAGATCAACAAGGGTGTGAGCCGGGGAGGCCCAGGACAGTTCACGATTCCCGGTCTCTGCAAGATCGTTGTGCAAGACAAGCCGGCAACAGAAGCGACAACTCGTGCTAATCCATTCAAGCCCGGTGAGATGATGGAAGTCGCAGCCAAGCCGGCCCGGAGGGTCGTCAAGGTCCGGCCTCTTAAGAATCTGAAAGACATGGTCGCATAGTCAGCGACCTCAAGGTCAATTCTTTAGGAACCGCGCCCTGAACAGGGGCGCGGTTCTCTTTTGGCAGAGGCGCAGGCTAAATTTCCTGCGGCCAGCAACAAGCCCGTAAACCCCGCGTTCGACTCGCGAAATGAGGCTGGTGTGATTTTGCACAATCAAGCGAGCTGAGGTATAGAAAGAGTCATCCAAAATAAGGCCTCAATATTGATATGCACGTCGTAGCCCTCCAATATGATATCGCTTGGGAAAATCGGGAGGCCAATTTTGATATTGTCCGCCGCCTGCTCACTGGAGCAGCAGTGTCACCAGGGTCGCTGATCGTTCTCCCGGAGATGTTTTCTACGGGATTCAGCATGAATGTCGCCCGGGTGGCAGAGGCGACTGCAAGTGAGACCGAGAAATTCCTTTCGTCCCTTGCATGGCAGTATGAGAGCCATGTGGTCGGTGGTCTCGTAAGTAAGGACCCAGGATCTTCGCTGGGCCGCAACGAAGTGGCCGTTTACGATCCCTCGGGTCGACCAGTTGCCCTTTACCAGAAAAACTACACATTCTCCTACAGCGACGAATCGACTAACTATGTGGCGGGCGACGGTCTGGCCATGTTTCGCTGGCATGATTTCACGGTATGTCCGTTGATCTGTTACGACCTTCGTTTTCCGGAACTTTTCCGTAAAGGTGTGCGAGAGGGAGCCAATCTTTTTACGGTCAGTGCTAACTGGCCGGCTGCCCGATCGCGGCACTGGAAAACTCTCCTAGAAGCCCGTGCAATCGAGAATCTTTCCTGTGTTGTTGGAGTGAACCGGGTGGGGTCGGATCCGGGTTTCCGCTATCCTGGAGGATCGCGTATATTGAACCACCAGGGTGCGATAGAGGCAGAAGCGGGTGACTCCGAAGCTGTTCTCTCTTGTAAGCTCGACTACGCTGATCTCGTCGCGTGGAGGCGGGAGTTTCCAGCCTTGGAGGATATCAAGGGGTAATTAGCCTTCGGGGGCTCCTAAAAAGGCGCATAGCCATGAGGAGGCTCTACTGGTCCCAGTCATCTTCTACGGCCTTACGGTAGGCGGCAATGTCCTGTTCACCGTAGTATGCGATTAGGATGGCCCCATCGGCTGCTACCGTCTCAAAAAGGCTGTGCATGAGTTCCTGTTCCCCGGGCCACGGGTAAACGTAGAAGACGTCGATCTCGTCGATCTCGCAATCCATGCCCTCATAAGGAGGGACGGACATGTTGGACTCACCCCAGTGAGAAACGGGTTCCGGGGTCATTAATTCCGCGCCACCATGAGCGGCATAGGATCCAAAACCCTCGGGGAAGTAACTCGTGCAAAGGTTCTCAACTTTGATCGAGTGATCGTTCGCCAGTTTCCGGGCCAGTGATACAAGGTCTTCCTCGATTTCCAGCCCGTAGGAACGGTAGCCCAGAAGAGATGCCAGACAGGCTCCGAGGCCGAAGCCACTTCCCCACTCACAGAAGATGTCCCCCAAAGGAAAATTCTGCTCTGTGAGCGCTCTCAAAGCCCTGTACAAGAGAACCGGATCGCTGGGAAGAAAGCGGGGGACCCTGCGGTTACGATTGGATTCAAAGAGGGCATCAAGCCTCGTATCCGCATCTGTGATCAATGCTGCGACCCGTGAGGGAAGGGCTTTGTCATCGAGTTGCAGGGGGATCTCCTCCAGAGCCATCCTGCATAGTCTGCCAGCTGGTCTTCCTCTTGTCGATGCGGTCGGCCAAATTCCTCGACTCGGGATTGGATTAGGGGAACATGTGCGGTGTTGAAAGGGGTGGAGATATTTACTGACGGTGCTTGTCGTGGGAATCCGGGGCCCGGAGGCTATGGCGTGGTCCTTACCTCTGGAGACCATCGAAGGGAGCTGAGTGCAGGGTTTGCCTGCACTACCAATAATCGGATGGAGCTATTGGCAGCCATCGCGGGACTGGAAGGCCTTAAAGAGCCCTGTCGCGTGCATCTTTGCTCGGACTCTAAATATCTCATCAATGCCATGACGTGTGGATGGCTCAGAAAATGGAAAGAGCTTGGCTGGAGACGGGGTCCGGGGCAGCGGCTGCGGAATGTGGACCTATGGAAACGTCTCGATGCCGCATGTGGGCCGCATGAACTGCACTGGCATTGGGTCAAAGGCCATGCGGGCCATGTCGAAAACGAACGTTGCGATTTCCTTGCGGTGGCTGCTGCGGAAGGCGACGACCTGCCTTCCGATGGAGGCTACCTGGAGCAGGAGCAACTTGCGGGAGAGGAACCCGGCCTCTTTGACTGAAGGCAGAGGCTTCGATCGAAGCACGCGTGTGCTGGGTTGGAGCTGTCCCATCCTCTCTCCTAAAAGGTATTTCACTTCTCGAGAAAGGAGACCAGCGTCTCCGGGTCGGAACTGCCGAACTGAAGCACCTCGTCATCCCGGGTGATGATCTGCAGGGCCCTGCCTTTCCCGCAAAGCCAGAGTTGCCTCCGGTTAGTGAGGGGAATGTCGATTGCCTTGACGCTTTTAATTTCAGCGAGGGAGATCTTTTTTTTCAGGATGCCGAGTCCAAGCCGCGCCTCCGGGTTCTCTCTCGTTACCGAGACCGTCAGCGGATTCCAGAAACATTCGAACAGAATGGGCCATGGCAGGAGAAAGGCGGTCTGCAACCAGTGCCCCGTGGTAATGAAGAAGAAGGACAGGCCTGCCATGACGGCGTCCAGAAGGAGAACATCCATGACCTGTCCGTTCTACGGTAGACGACTGCGGAAGAGTCCATGGATTCAAGTTTACGAGGAAGCCGCTGATTGCCCAAGGGAGATTCCGGGCCTCGTCTTCCTGCATGGCAATGTCCCGGATCGGGGTTACTTTCCTCCTTCCGCTGGCGTTTTGCCAGGGGCAGGTTTCGAATTGTTCTTTTTCTTTAGCTCTTCCTTTTCCTTTTCGCGCTCCAGGAACGATTTGCCCTCGGTGATCCACTTCCTGCCGGTTTCGTTCTTGAGGAAGTGCGCCATCCACTCCCTGACGCGGTAGTGATAGTCGACCATGTTCTCCTCCTTGCGCAGGCCGTGATTCTCACCCGGATAAACGAGGAGGACGACATCGTCCTTCCCGGCCCAACGGGCGGCATTGTACATCTCGATACCCTGGTCCCAGTCAACAGCCCCATCCTTGTCCCCGAAAGCGATGAGGAGGGGNGTATTGAGGGTATCCAGTCCGTGAATGGGAGAATTGCGAGCGTAGTTTTCTGCATCTTGCCAGAAGGGCTTGTTCATGCGTCCTTGCGATTGGGCGAAGATGCGTGCATTGGTGCCGCCAGAGTTCCAGTAAACACTTACGGACATGCTCATCAAGTCAGTGAGGGGTGCCCCAGCTACCGCGGCGGAGAAGAGGTCGGTCCGGGTGACGATGAAGGAGGTCTGGTAGGCGCCCCAGGAATGACCCATCAGGCCTACTCTCCGGGAATCAATCATTCCTGTCTCGAGAACCTTTTCGACTGCTGGAACCACGCAGTCCACGGCTGAGATCCCGGGCTTCTGGGGTTGATAGACGATGTCGGGTTGGAACACGAAATAGCCCTCCGCGGAAAAGACACAGGGATTGTAGGGGTTTTTCTCGCTCGGGGTGTAGTAGCGGTGAAGGTCCTGTGAGCGCTTCTCATAGATATAGACGATCATGGGGTATTTCTTTCCTTTCCTGTATCCGGCAGGGTAGGTGAGCATTCCCTGCAGAGGAATACCCTGCTTGTTCTCAAAGTTGATGAGTTCCGAACGTCCCCACCGGTAGTTTTTCTGGAAGGTATTTGTTTCGGTGACCTTGTGCGAATCCTCCATAGCGGGTCCGGTGAGGTACAGGTCGCGAGACTGGTCGCTCCGCTCCCGCGTAAAGGTGAGAATGTCGGCATCTCGGGCTCGAGTGAGGAACAGCATAAGCGCGTCGTCGAGAAGGTGGGTCTCCCAGTCGGACCCGGGAGCTTTCCGGGTTGGGAGAATCAGGCTTCCGTAACCGGATTGCTTCGTCCGCTCCCCGAAGAGGCCAACATAGATACGATCTCCTCGAGCAATATGTCCCTGATTCTCTTCGCGGTAACTTGCCTGAGAAATACGGTGGCGAAGTTTTTTCCTGCGGCCGTCGGTCAGTTTGCGGGCACGTTCGCCCCGGGGGTCAATGAGCCAGATGTCGTAACGATCGTAGAGGAGGACGCCTGAGCTGTCGGTGAGCCAGATTCCGTTGCTGAAAGGCCGTTTCTCTTCGGCGAGGGTATCGTCCTGTTCGTCGGTAAAGGAGGTCTTCAATCTGGAGGTGATATTGTTCTGTTTTCCGGTTCTGAGATCATGGCTCCAGATGTGTCCTCCACGCACGAACAGAAGGAAGCGTCCATCGGGGCTTGTCGAGAGGGTGAACTTGACGGCCTTCAGGATACGATTGCGTTTTCCGCTTCGGGTGTTGATGGAGTAGACGTCGTGCAGGCGTGGCCCGAACATAGCGGCCCGTTCGTGGGGAGAGGAATCCATTCCAATGGCCCGGAGGCCATCTTTCATGATGGAGACCCGTTCCGTGAGCTCACTCTCGAGTTGAATCAGTTTGTTTTCTTTCAGCCACCAGACTGCCTTGCGCGCGGGATTTTTACGGGTTGATGCCTCCTTTTTTTGTCGAGGCATAATGGTCACATCCTTTGAATGCCAGACCTCAACGTTTGAGGGAGTAGTCAGGGTTTCCCGGAGTGTCTTTGGAGGGGACTCCGACTCGCTCACGGTTTCCGGGTTTTCCCCATTCTTCCTGCCGGTGGATGAATTCTTCTGATCTTCTTGGACCTCCGGAGTAGTTTCCTTGTCAGTGTGATTATGGTTGTTGCCCTTCTTCCCGGCCCCCTGCTTTTTCGTATTCTTCTTGGTGGGCGAGGGAAAGTCCTTGGGTTTGTTCTCCCATTTCTTAAGTGAACAATGGAGTGCCCTGCCCTCCTTGTCCCAGTTCAGGCTGGCTGTGAGGTAGTGTTCTGGAGAGAAGGAAGAGTCTTTACTGTGGTCGTAAATAGCCCGATCACCGTCGGGGTCGTCAGGGTTATTCAGTTTACGGAACGTAAGCAAAGTGTGGGAGATGTCTTCCTTGTCCCCGAACTTCATCTGCCGGGCTGCGGCAAGATCAAAGGAATCCTTGCGCCAGAGGAGGCCAGCGTAATCTTGATCGCTGGCCTCAAGNGTGCGAAGAGTTTCGCTTGCTGGGTCGAAGAGCTGCAGAGCGTTACTGATGCTGGGTGAATCGACTGCTAGGGCGAGGAGAGAGCCCTTCTTGCTCCACGCAAATTTTGTGACGTTGCCGAAGGTAGTGTCTTTTCCGGTTGCGAGATGACGAACGAGCAGGGCCCGGGCGGGAGGCGAGGGAGGCGTGCCGGGTCGAGGGGCCGCGGATTCCCCNATGACTTCGATAGCTGCGAAGCGGCTGTCAAAGCTGAAGGCGAGCGATCCTACGCTTTTGAATTCCGTGGTCTCTCCATCGTGGAGAGAGCGAAGATGGATGGTAGCACCAGCTGTGGCAGGCCTCTTGGAGTCCTTCGCTTTTTTCTTCTCCTCGGGGGTCTTGCCCATGGTGACGGACAGCCATTTGCTGTCGTTGGAGAATACAGGGCGCTCTCCCTGCGAAAAAACCTGCTGCTCCTCACTCTTACCGTTCTTTATCTTGTGAAGATGAAGTGAACTCTTCCCATCGACTCTCCTGATATCGAAAGTGAGCCATTGGCCGTCATGCGACATCGTCCGATTCCCCATGTTCAGGTTCTCCCACTGGGCGTAATCCTGAGGAGCGATAGGTTTCTTTTGAGGATGTTTCTTTTTGCGCTTCTTTCTGCCGGACGGTTGCGATTCATCTTCATGAGCTTCAGTTTTGGCGAGCGGGGTAGAATTCTNTGAAGAATTTTTGTGGTTAGAACTTGTCTCGGCGGGTGTTTCTCCCGGTGCCGACGAGGATAGGAAAAGGCCGAGTGAAAGAGCGGTGAAGAGGAGGTAAGGGTGAAGCCTCATATTTCTGTGTGTAAGGGGAGGGAGGCCTTACTCTGAATAAGCTCTTGTTAGAAGCCTCCATTTGAAGAAATTGAANGTGATGTTCCACAGAGTCCTTTGCAGGGAGTGTGCCTGGAGCCCAGAGCCCGGTTCGATTTTCGAGGCGTTCCGGCTCGTAGTCCATAAAAACGGGCTATCTCGTTTACGGGAGGCGAAGGATGAGGTGAAATAGCCCTGCATCATGGCTTGGTATATTTCGAAAGGGAATGAGCGAGAAGGCCCGATCAATGGGGATCGCCTTCGCAGCATGATCATCACAGGGGAAATCTCATCAACCGATCTTGTGGCCTGGGGTGAGCAAGGGGAGTGGATTGAGGCGGGAGAAGTGTCTGATTTTTCGGGTCCTGACTCGCCAGATGAGCCGGAAGTTCTCGTTTCGGACGACGCAGACTTGTCAACGGCAGCAAATCCCGGGGCTGGCGAGAGGAGGGGATCCGCCCCTTGCAAAGACAAGGACCTCCCCGAATCGGAAGCTCAACTTGAAGTGGCAACTGACGAGGACGAGAAGGTCCCTGACCGGTCCTGTGGNGNCAAGGAAAGCGAGGTTTCGGGTCTCGAGAAAAGCGAAGTTCGAGGGTATTCAGCTTCGGATGACAGATCTGAGCCGGTAGAATTTCTTTTTCCGGAAGTGCCGGAAGAAGAGGGGCCAGAAGAAGGCGCTGCGGCGTCCTCGGGTGGTCAGGCTGTTTCTGCGGGCGCGAATGGACCCGCGGGTCTTGACCAAGATGCGCGTCACAGTGACCGGGTCGTGGCCGGAATGATAGACTTTATCATAGCTCTTGGTGCTGCGTGGGTTGGAACATGGTTTGGCATATGGTTCTGGTTCACTGCATCACTTTGGGGCACCTTCCGGGAATGCTCCTTCTTTAACGGGCAGAGTATTGGCAAGAAGGCCATGTGTCTTCGGACCGTTGCCCGGGATGGCAAGGAATTGGAAGGAAAATGGGACGGGCTTATTTTTCGCAACGTGGTGTTTTTTATTCCCCTGTTTGTTGTCGTCGAGTGGGTCGTCCTGACAGTAAGGGCCTCTCGACATCGTGGAATCGAAGGGCTGTGCCGGAAGTGTGGGTCTGCAATTGAAACTGATCAAAAATTTGTCCCCTTGTTGCGGCTCGGTGATGAGTGGGCTGGAACCAGGGTGATCACGGTAACTGTATCGAGGCCCGTGAACTAGATCCTTGGTGGTCGGTGGGCCTGCGAGGGAAGGCCTCAGAGGTCGCCACTTGACACGGACTGTGATTTACCGGAACCAGAGGTGGATGAAGATCTTGTATACACTTCTGATCCCAGCCTCCTGCCTTTATGCCGAGGACTGGCCTCAGTATCTCGGCCCAGGCAGGGATGCAGTCTGGAGGGAGAGCGAAGTCGAGCTTGATTTTGCCAAGCGACCTCCGCAGTTACTCTGGTCGGTTCCAACGGGCGGCGGCTACGCCGGTCCCTCGGTGGCCGAAGGCAGGGTCTATGTCATGGACCGACTTGCCGAACCCTATGTCGCCGGGAAGCTGAAGCCCGGTACTAATGTGAATTTTGTGCGAGCCCGGATCCCCGGTAAGGAGAGGGTTCGNTGTCTCAGAGAGAGTAACGGAGAGGTTCTCTGGGAGCATGCCTACGAGGCCGACTACTCCTCAGTCTTCCCTTACGCAATTGGACCCCGAACGACGCCTCTGGTGCACGAGGGGGTGGTCTACACGCTGGGAGCGGAGGGCCACCTGCGGGCCTATACAGCAGAAGAGGGCAAGCTGGTGTGGCACCGGAACATCCTGAAGGAGTACAATTTGGAAACTCCGCTCTGGGGTACTGCCGGCCATCCTGTTGTTGAGGGTGAGCTTCTGATCTGTCCGGTGGGTGGTAGCGGGAGCACGGTGGTTGCTTTTGACCGCAGGACTGGCAAGGAGCGCTGGAGGGCCTTGGAGGTGACGAAGTCGGGGTATGGCACCCCGGTGATTGAAACGATCAATGGGCACCGGCAGCTTCTCGTATGGGATGCGGAAAACCTCAACGGGTTGGAACCGGAAACCGGAAAGGTANTCTGGAGCGTGCCATTCAAGCCGCAGTTCGGGATGGCTATTGGTGCTCCCCGGGTGTGGAAGGATCTCGTTTTCATCATGGGCTACAACAATAAGTCGGGAGCGATCCGGGTTGCTCCTGATGGAAAGTCGGCGCGGTTGGCTTGGGGCCGTAATCTGCGCAAGGGAGTGGCCGGGGTTATGAACACGGCATGGACCAGCGGAGGATATATCTATTCGGGTGGGCAGCGGGGACTTTTTCGTTGTGTCAGGATGGAGACAGGAGAGCGGATCTGGGAAAGCCCTCAACCACTTCTCCGGGCGGATGGTTCTGGTCGCGGTCCGTGGCCTCATGCCTTTACGGTGCATCACGAGCCCTCTGGTCATACTCTGATATTCAATGACCATGGGGAAATGATCAGCGCGAAGCTTTCTCCTGGCGGNTACAAGGAAATTGCGCGGACGGCGATTATTGAGCCCACCCACATAGTGGCTGGGCGGCTGCTTGTGTGGTCTCNCCCGGCTCTGGCCAACGGCCGGGTTTATTGCCGCAATGACAAGGAGGTTCGTTGCTGGGATCTTGGTAGGGGGGAGCCCTGACCGTCTTTTCGGAACGGATTTTAGCTGTAACGAAGCAAGGTTTTCATGCCACCGTGCTTCATCTTCTTGGAATTGATCACCCCCAGCTGACCTGCCACTACACCGGACAGGATTTCCGGCTTACTGATGTAGGTGGCAGGGTAGCGTCGGGGCTCCTGCTGTAGCCGNAGACGAGAAAATCGCCTTGCGGTCTGCTTGTTCTTTCTACGCGTCGTTCATCCATGGAGCGGCAATTTCGTTGCATGAGGATGGGGNTGTGGCCACCTTTGGTCCTGCCATGAAAGGTCTCCTTCCCATTATTCTGCTCGCTCTTGTAANTCCCCTCGCCAAAGCGGAGATGAGAGAATGGAAGACGGCNGATGAATCTAAAACGCTCGTGGCGGAGTATGTAAGCTCGCGGGATGGTAAGGTAACGATCAGAAGAAAGAGAGATCGTCGGACATTCACCATCGACCTGACTGCTCTTTCGCAAAAAGACCAGGATTACGTCAGACAGCGCGAGGAGAGCCCGCCTGGAGATGACGCGTTGGAAGCTGGCGATGCGGATGGCGAATTCGCCAAGCTTATTACGGGTGACTGGGAGCGCGCAGAGGGCCACGGATTGAAATATCGAATCTTCGGGGCAAGAAAATTGAGGAGAGGCAAGGGTCCCGGATATCCGCTGGTAGTCTATTTGCACGGCAGGGGTGGTGATGTGATGACCCCGGAAGAGCCATGGGGCGCCAGAGCNTTCACCAAGGATGATAACTACCGCCGTCGTACCTGTTTCGTCATTTCCCCNCAGAATCCGGACCAGCAGGGGTGGGTAGGGGCCAAGGCCGATGGAGTTGTGGAAATCGTAAAGGAGCTTCTGAAGAAGCTACCTGTTGATCCTGACCGGATCTATTTAACCGGATACTCGATGGGGGGTTACGGCACCTTTCAGCTCCTTTCTCAGGAGCCTCGCATGTGGGCTGCCGCCGTTCCGGTGGCAGGTGGTGGAAACCCCGGTGCCGTCAGGGACTACCGAAAGGTGCCCATCTGGGTGTTTCACGGAGCCGAGGACAAGGTCGTCCCGGTGAGCCAGAGCCAGACAATGGTGGAAGCCCTTAAAGAAGTGCGCTCAGAGGTAAAGTATACCGAATTTGCCGGTGCCGGGCATGGCGTTGCTGACAGGGTCTATGACGATGAGAAGGTACACGAGTGGATCTTCGAGCAGGGGAGGTGACTAACTGCTGCGTTCCTGTCGCGGGGAGANGAAAATTCTCTGAATATAATCCGGCGTTTGCTGGTCCAAGGGCTATGATGAAACGCCCTCATGCTCCCTTCCTGATTGCGATAACTGCTGCCCTTTTGTGCACCAGTTGTACAACCATGTATGATTCCGCTGGACGACCCGTNGATGTTCTTACCCCGGAAGGGGCGGCTCTTGCAGTTGTGGCTGCCGGTGTTGTTGGCTACGCCCTCGCTGATGAAGAGCCCCGGGGNAGAAGGNGTCATGGGCGTCACCGACAGGGTTCTTATCGGCATTATCCTGTGGACTGCGGGTGCGGGGGTCACCACCGGAGAGGTCATCAGTGCCACTATCACTCTCGCTATTGAGCGTCGGCGGAATTTTCGNATTTCGGTAGCGATCGGTAGCCGATAGGGTTACAGGGTGCGTGCGATGCTAATGGGACTGCTGGTAGTAATCTACCCCGTCGCAGCAGAGCCTCTTCCCAGCGGTGTAATCGATGNGGTCACGGGACTTACTACGTTCAAGAACTGCCAGTTAATAACGACTGACTGGTCTGATGGAGATAGTTTCTTGGTTCGTTTTCCAGACGGATCTTCACACACNATANGACTATATGGTGTCGATTGTTTTGAAACCTCCCACCAGCATCCTACCGATCAGCGCAGGCTCAGGTCACAGCGTGCCTACTTCGGGATTGCGAGAAGCGGAGGCGATGAGAACTCTTCCATNAGGGCGGCTCTAATGCTTGGCGGTGTGGCAAAGAGTCGTGTATTGAGGTTATTATCCGAGCCCTTTCAGGTGCATACGGCCTGGGCGGATGGCAGAGGGCATCCCCGGCATAAGCGCTATTATGGTTTTATAACCGTAGCAACAGGAGAGGATCTCGGTCAGCTGCTGGTCAGGGAAGGTCTTGCGCGGGCTTTTGGGTTAGCCCGGGCACGTCTTGTGGGTGTCAACCGGGAAGAGTATAGAGACAGGCTNGNAGATGAGGAGCTTGCTGCAGCCTCTCGGAGAGTTGGAGTGTGGAAGCTCACGGATTGGAAAACCCTGCCGGAGGAACGTCGAGTGGAGCGGACTCGGGAAGAAGAGGAGAGGTTGCGAGCATTGCCACTGGAAAGAGCTTCGGTGAATCCCAATACCGCTTCCAAGTTTGACCTTATGCGCCTTCCAGGTGTTGGAGAAGTGCTGGCAATGAGAATTATCGAGNCTCGAGAGGAGTGGACCTATGAAGCGCCCATGGATCTCCTGAGGGTGGTTGGAATCGGTAAGCACACTGCAGAAAAGATATCGCCTTATCTGGTTTTCGGGGGAAACAGGCGATAGGGATGGATTCTTTTTTCGATGGCGTCGAGCTCAGAGACTGCCGGACATCGTGCNGGTAAAATGANAAAGTGGCAATGAGTGAGGTAGAATTGACGAGAGACCTCCTTATGGATGCGGGAGGCTGGAAGGAAATGAAGGCAGCCCGGGAGATGCATCGTGGTGGTCTCGTCCGGAGAGCGGAGTACAAAGACAATTGGCTTGAGGGGCTCGTCCTGATGGGGGGTAAAGAAAAAAAGGTAAGGATGCAGGTTCTTTCACGCACTCACATGGAGAACAAGTGTGGATGTCTGATGGCTCGCCGGGAGGGACGGGTATGCGCTCATGCGATCGCTATTGGTCTGGAGGTAATCGATCCTTCTCGTCNGATCGCGGAGGATGCCACTGAGTCGAAGGGGGAAGAGGTCAAATCGCGTTGGCCGCTTTTGGAGGAGGGGTTTGAGGCAGAGGCCTATCCTGTGGAATGTCGTGTCATGCTGCCCCTAAAGGTGATGGATTCGTGGGACAGGGGTCAGCTACTTGTAGTTTTTGCTACGGAGTATGAGGGGGAAGAGCACCTTCTCAGTTCCTGGGGTGAGGAGTATACGCTGCAGGCGGGCGAGCATGACAGTCGTTTACTCGCGACCCTGCGCCGTCTCTTTCCGGAGACTCCTCCGGGTGCGGTGAATCTCGGGAGGGAGCAATTTCTCGAGGTGCTGGATTCCCTTGTGGGACATCCCAGAGTCTCTTTCGGGAAGAGGCATGAGGCTACCATTTCCTGTCAACCCCTCCGTCTCTCCATCGAGTGCGAGGAGAGGCGTCTGCGAGCTCAATGGCCGGGGAGAATTCAATCCCTCATCGAGGGGAAAGAGGCGTGGGGTATTAATGTAGAAAATCGCGTGTTCTACCCGGTAGCCTCCGGACTCCCTCGCTCTTTGAGGTCAGTCCTCGATAACGGGTTACGACCTGATCCCCTAGAAAGCCCCTCGCTGATTGCCGCCCTCGGCCATTGGTTCGATATTGAGCAGAGTGTAGCGGAATCTCTGCCGCAGCAGGTTTCCCCGAATGTGGANGTTATTTTTGACGGTTCCTTCAATCATCTGGAGGGGAGGATGACCTTTATATACGGCACGAACCGACGTTTAGCGGGTCAGGTTGAGGGAGCGCTGCTCGATATGGAGGAGGAACAAGTGCTCGCTAGTGTTGCTCTGGAGAAGCTGGCAGAGGATGTGCTCCGGCAGTGGGGGTTTGAGGGGCCCGCGCGCGGTGGTAAGTTTGTGATGCGGAACCCGGAAGAGATCCTGCGCTTTTTCGCTCATGGTTTACACAGGCTGGACTCGGACTGGATTGTGATCAAGGGAGACCGGTTTTCCGAATTTGCGAAAGATGTAGTCCCTGTACGGCCGGTCTACAATCTGACGGGCAGTGGGGAGAACTGGATGGAGGTCGAAATTGATTATGAGACTGGAGATGGTGGCAGTATACAGCGGGAGGAAATTCAGAGGCTCCTGAGGACAGGGCAATCCTCATGTTCGCTGGGAGGTAACCGGAAAGCTGTGATGGATCCTGATCAGCTCGATGACGCCATGGAATCGATTGCCGATTGTGATCCTCAGCAGGTGGTTCCCGGAGTATTTCGGGTTGACGCTGTGCAAGCGGCTTATCTCCAGCATAGTGCGGGGGATCTTGGTTTGCCCGCTGCCGATCAATTGCGCCCTTTAGAAGAGAATGGTTCCGCATTGCATCTCGGGTCCCTGAAACCGGTTCTCCGCCCGTATCAGCGGGAAGGCGTTGAGTGGCTCTGGAAGCTGTCAGAAATGCGTATGGGAGGAGTTCTTGCCGATGATATGGGATTGGGCAAAACGCTTCAGTCTCTCGCCTTTATTGTTGCGCGAGGTGGCCCAGCCCTTGTGGTATGTCCCTCATCTCTGGTTCAAAACTGGCTGGAAGAGTCCGCAAAGTTTGCGCCGGAGCTGGAAGCGGTTGCAATTGAGGGGCCAGCACGCGCAGAGACTCTCGAAAAGAGCTCCGCGGCGGACCTGCTCGTCACCAGTTATGCTCTTCTGCGTCTCGATATCGATCTTTACAGGGAGCGAAATTTCAAGGTGGTTATCCTGGATGAAGCCCAGAATATCAAGAATCCGGAGGCTCAGGTATCACGGGCAGCATTTCAGCTAAAAGCGGAGCATCGCTTTGCTCTGACAGGCACTCCGATGGAGAATTCCGTAACGGACCTCTGGTCCATCATGAACTTCGTTCTGCCCGGTTATCTTGGTGACCGGTCCAGATTTGCAGACCGTTTCGAGAAGCCTCTTGCACGTGGCAATGAACCCAGACTGCAGCGTCGCCTGTCACGGCGGCTGAGGCCGGTGGTGTTGAGGCGACTCAAGGAACAGGTAGCCAAGGATCTACCTCAAAAAATCGAACAAGTGCGATATTGTGAACTGAGTAAGACGCAGCGCGAGGTTTATCAGTCCCTGCTTGAAGAGGGGCGTAGAATGATCGCCGGATCAGAGGGTGGGCAGAGGCGGATGTTGGCTCTGACCGCGCTTTTACGCCTTCGGCAGGCTTGTTGTGACTTACGACTTCTGAATCTTCCTGATGTCGATGAACAGAATGGTTCTGTGAAGATGCAGGAATTGAGTGGATTGCTTGATGAGGCGGTCGAGGGAGGGCACCGGGTTCTTGTCTTCAGCCAGTTCGTGCAGATGCTGCAGGGTATTGTCCCCGTGCTGGCAGATCGCGGCTTCGAGTTCTGTTATCTCGATGGTCAAACTCGCAATCGAGGTGATGTCGTAAGGCGTTTTCAGGATTCAGCCATTCCTGTTTTCCTAATCAGCTTGAAAGCAGGGGGGGTAGGCTTGAACCTGACCGGTGCGGATACCGTGATTCATGTTGATCCGTGGTGGAATCCGGCAGTTGAGGCGCAGGCTACGGACCGTGCGCATCGGATTGGTCAGAAGCGGGTGGTCACATCGTACAAATTGATTGCGAGGGATACCGTCGAGGAGAAGATTCTTGCGCTTCAGGAGCGCAAGAGGGAAATGATAACCTCAACTCTTGGAGATGGATCCTCCGGGGGCAACGTGGGTCTCGATGAAGAGGAAATTCTGGGACTTTTCGGATAGTCCTAAGGACCTCACCATCTTTCACGAGTTGGT
>PARF01000035.1 GCA_002709915.1 Roseibacillus sp.
GTCAGCTGTTTCAGCTCTGCGACAACCTGTTCGACATCTCCGAACTCCTTGATCGAGTCCTCCTTGGCATCCGCGTCAGCCTCTTTGGCTTTACCTTCCGCTTCTAAAGCGGCAACCTCTGCTTTCAGCTGCTCGTTCTTTTCCTTCTGAGTAGCGTTCTCCGCGGTCTTGGTCTCGTTCTCTGCATTACGTTCCGTAAGGGTCGTCTCAGTCTCCGCCAGAGTATCTTGCAATATCTTGAGACGGTCCCTAGCGGCAGCAAGAGTGTTCTCCATATTCTGCCGCTTCACAATCCATCCGCGGTATCCTGCGCCCTCTGTGTCGTTACTACCTTGGTTCTTGAAAGCAAGGAAGCCGGAGATCGCGAGGACGACCGCCGTTAAAATCGCAAATATATTTGCCATGGTTATTTCGTGCAGTTGGGATTTAGGTGAAGGAAGAAATTCGCAGAAGCCCTTGGGGCTAACCTGCAGCTCTGCCGAGGGTGGAGATTAACGACCTTGAATCCATCGTAACAACCTAAAAATCACCGGAAAAACCTTCCATTTCTTTACAAAATGCTTGCCTCGGCACTATCTCCCCCGCGCGCATGAAGACCATTCTCCGCGTTATCAGCTACCTGCGCCGCTACCCCTTGCTGGGTAGTGCCCAGCTGATATGTGCCACTTTGATGGCCCTGAGCGTAGTCGTATTCCCCTCAATAACGGGACACGTGGTTGACGAGATCCTTCCAGAGCCCGCTCGCCACCACGAGCTCCTCTTTTGGGTTTTCCTCGGATTAATGGGGTTTTTCCTGAAAGACGCGCTCAACTGCGCCCGGATCATTCTAAATAACCATTTTGAGCAAAGGGTGATCTTTGATATCCGCTCGGATCTTTACCAAAAACTCCAGCGACTGCCTCTCCGCTGGTTCGATGGCCGCCGCACGGGCGATATCATGACCCGCGTGGTCGAGGACGTCACCGCCATGGAGCGCGTGCTGATCGACGGTATCGAACTTGGCCTTGTCGCCGTGATCCAGGTCCTGGCCGTGGGTGCGGTCATGTATTACACCGATGTTACCGTGGCCCTCTGGGCGACCCTGCCTGTCCCCTTCCTCATTATCGGCGCTTGGATCTATACGAGGAACGCCCGGGACCGCTACCGAGGACAGCGGGATGCTGCGAGCGACATGAACTCTCTTCTTCATGATAATGTTTCCGGGATTTCCCAGATCAAAACCTACACGGCGGAGGACAGGGAGCATGAGCGATTCAATGCGTTCTCAGACAAGCTGCGACAGGCGAGCCTTCGCATCATGCGCTGGTGGGCTTTTTACTCTCCCGGCATGTCATTTGTAGGGATGGTAGGCTACGCCCTCGTACTCGGATTTGGAGGGCAGGCCGTGATGAGCGGGCGGATGGACCTGGGTGATCTCGTCCTCTTCTTTCTTTTACTTTCGCTCTTCTACGAACCGGTGAGTAAACTGCACCAGCTGAACCAGATGGCCCTCTCGTCCCGCGCCGCAGCCGACCGGGTCTTCGAAATTCTTGACTCCGAAGACGAGCCTCATTCTGAAGCAGGGCAAGCTCTGAACAAGCCTGTCCTTGGAGACGTGAGGCTCGAGAGTGTTTCTTTCTCTTACGGAGCGCAACCAACTCTGCGGGACATTTCCCTGCGAGCTCGACCTGGAGAAACCATCGCACTAGTAGGCCCTACCGGGGCGGGCAAATCCACCATCGTTAACCTGCTTTGCCGTTTTTATGAATACGACAGTGGCTCAATCACCATAGATGGGCAGGAATTGAATCANACCAGTAAGTGCTCGCTGAGATCCGCCCTGGGATATGTGACTCAGGAGGCCTTTCTCTTCAATGGGACTGTTCGTGAAAATCTGCTGCTNGCGAAACCAGAGGCAANTGAGGCAGAGCTCTGGAAAGCTCTTGAATCGGCCAGAGCGGACAGCCTGACAAGAGAACTTCCGGACGGCCTCGAGACCAATGTTGGTGAACGGGGGGTTAAACTTTCCGGGGGAGAAAAACAGCGCTTGTCCATTGCTCGGGCGCTATTGAAAGACCCTCCTATCCTGCTTTTGGATGAGGCAACCGCCTCCGTGGACTCAGAAACAGAGCGTCTGATTCAGGAAGCGCTTGAAGCTCTCATGGCTGATCGGAGCGCTTTTGTCATCGCTCACCGTCTCTCAACCATTCGCAACGCTGACCGCATTTACGTCTTAGACGGCGGGACGGTTGTCGAGCAGGGAACCCATGATGAGCTTCTCAAAGCGGATGGATCTTACGCCGAGCTATCCCAACAATCCTTCCTCATCCACCAGGAAGAGCCGCCTGAATAGGCCGCTCGAATCCCTTTTCAAAGTTTTCGCGTGAACTCACCCTCCTTCACTGTTCTCATCCTGATCCTTTCCCCATGATTGACATCCGAGCCATACGAGATGATTCCGACGCCATCAGGCAGCGCCTTGCCTCCCGGCACGATGGTTCCGCGGACATGATTGATGAGGTCCTCAGCTGTGACGAACGCCGGCGGCAGGCGGAAACGGCCAAGCAAAAGTTACAAGCAGAGCGCAAGCAAACGTCCAAGGCCATCGGCGCCCTGCGCGCAAAGGGAGAAGACAGTTCTTCCATCGAGGCAGAAGTGAAGAAAATTGGCGAGGAGATCAGATCTTTGGAGGAGGAAGGCTCAGCAGCGGAGGCGCGCCAGAANGAGTTGCTCCTGAATATCCCCAATCTACCTCACGAAAACATCCCACAGGGTGACAGTGAAGAGGATAATCCTGAGCTGAGGACCTGGGGAGTAAAGCCGTCTATCAATAACCCGGTAGACCACGTCACCCTCGCTGATCGCCATGGCCTCATCTCATTCGAAGATGGCGTCCGCATTGCTGGCAGTGGGTTTCCCGTCTTCCGCGGGGAAGGTGCACGCCTGCAGCGAGCCCTGATTCAGTATCTACTCGATCTGCAGACCACGGAACACGGATATGAGGAGGTCGGAGTTCCATACGTCGTCAGACAGGAGTGCGGAGTGGGCACCGGTCAGCTTCCTAAATTTGCAGAGGAAGTCTACCCGACAGAAAATGGAGAACTGTTCCTCATCCCAACCGCAGAGGTTCCTGTCACCAACCTTTATCGCGACACCTTGTTACAGGAAAAAGACCTCCCGATAAAAATGACGGCGCACACTCCTTGCTGGCGAAGAGAGGCCGGAAGTGCCGGAAGGGACAACCGTGGCATTATCCGCGTCCATCAGTTCGACAAGGTCGAACTTGTCCAAATTGTCCACCCTGACGAATCCTTCAAAGCTCTCGAGGAACTTACCAGCCACGCAGAGGCCATCCTCCAATCCCTGAACCTTCACTATAGGGTGATTGAACTTTGTGGTGGTGATATCGGATTCGGAGCAGCTCGAACATATGACATCGAAGTTTGGGCTCCCGGTCACGGCAAGTATCTCGAGGTATCGAGCTGTTCAAACTTCACGGACTATCAGGCGCGCCGCATGAAGCTCCGATTCAAGGACANAGAGGGAAAAAACCGNCTCTGCCATACCTTGAACGGGTCTGGAACAGCACTTCCCCGCCTTTATGTGGCACTACTTGAACAGAACCAACAGGACGATGGATCGATTAAGATTCCTGAACCTCTGGTACCCTATTTCAGAGCCGAACAGATTGGTTAAGCCCCTGAGCGTGCGGCAAATTCAAGGACAGGCACACCTCCGCAGAGAGCCTTTCACACGAGGGAGGCTCCTTGATCCCCCTGCCTAAATCAACCTAGGCTGTCCCCTGCAGACAATGCCCATCGCTCTCGATTCCCGCTTTTCGCCCCGCCGGCGCTATCTTCTCGGCATATCCGGCGGACGTGATTCGGTGGCACTTCTTCACGCCCTGCTTGAAGCGGGAGCCCGAAAAGTCGTCCTATGTCANCTGAATCATCAACTCCGAGGTCTCTTTTCCGCCCATGACGCAGCCTTTGTACGGGACCTAGCCGAGTCCTGTGACCTTCCTTTCGAAATTGCCCGCGCTAATGTTCAACGCCGCGCGGAGGATGAAAAGATCTCAATTGAGGTCGCTTCGCGGCGTTCCCGGCACGACTTCTTCGCGGAGTGTGGCCGTAAGCATCGGTGCAATACCGTCCTGCTNGCCCATCACGCGGACGACAACGCCGAGACCATTCTATTGAATCTTTTGAGAGGTTCGGCCGGCTTCAAGGGAATGAGGTATAAATCCAAAGTGGAGGTGGGCCGAAAGAGCCTTACCTTGCTCCGGCCTCTTCTAGGCGTCCGGCGCAGCGAGATTGACCAGTTTCTTGAAGCCACCTCTACTCCTTACCGTGATGACGCCAGTAATGCAGAACCCTTCACGCCAAGGAACAGACTCCGCTCGGAGATTCTTCCCTTGCTCGGGGAGCTGATGACTCGAGACGTGGTCCCTGCGATTATCCGGGCATCGGAGTCCAGCTTGGAGAGTGAAGAAGCCTTGGACGAGCTGCTTCAAACACTGGAGCTCATTGACCCTCAGGGTCGACTCTTTCTACCAAAAATCCGCAAGCTCGCAGAACCTTTGCAAAGACGTGCAATGTTTCTTTATCTGAAGGATTCCGGTGTCCCCAACCTTTCGCGGGATCTTGTGGACCGCTGCCTACCGCTTCTCTCGCCAGACACCCCGGCAAAGGTCAGTTTGCCAGGGGACCTTCACTGCTGCCGTCGAGCCGGTCGCATCTTTNTCGAATAAGGAGCAGGGGCAGCCTGCGACCTCACTCTTTCTTTTCCTTTCCCCTACTTTGCAGGATTTCTGAGCTGCTCCTTCACTTTCTCCTCGAGTTCTGCGTAGAGCTTTTCATCTGCGCGAAGAGCCTCTTTCGCCGCATCCCGGCCCTGTGCCAGTTGTTCCCCATCGTAGCTGAACCAACTCCCCCGCTTCTGGACGAGATTATATTCCAATGCTAAATCAAGGAGGGACCCAACGGACGAGATTCCCTCGTTGTACATGATATCGAATTCCGCCTCAGTGAATGGTGGAGCGACCTTGTTCTTCACAACTTTGATCCGGGTTCGATTACCCTGCACCGACCCGTCAGTCGCCTTAATCTGGCCGATCCGGCGGATNTCCAATCGCACCGAGGAAAAGAATTTGAGTGCTCGCCCACCTGGAGTGGTTTCAGGATTTCCAAACATCACCCCAATTTTCTCTCTAATTTGGTTTGTAAAGATGCACACCGTGCGCGCCTTGGAGATAAGCGCTGTCAACTTTCTCATCGCGGCACTCATTAATCGGGCCTGAGTCCCCACTGTTGAATCCCCTATCTCGCCTTCGAGCTCCTGTTTGGTCACTAGAGCCGCAACCGAATCGAGAACGACGACATCGATGGCATTGGAGCGTACCAGTGCCTCACAGATTTGCAAAGCCTCCTCCCCGGAGGATGGCTGGGAAACAAGGAGGTCGTCCAGATTGACTCCCAGTTTCCTCGCATATTGGGGGTCCAACGCGTGCTCAACATCAATGAAGGCAGCGAGGCCGCCCCTCTGCTGAGCTTGGGCAATCGCCGTCAGGGTAAGTGTTGTTTTTCCTGAGGACTCCGGTCCATAAACCTCAACAATCCGTCCCCGAGGAAGGCCCCCAACACCCAAAGCCCGGTCAATGAGCAGATTCCCGGTGGGAATGACATCCACATCCATACAATTCTCATCTCCCATTCGCATGATTGCGGTCTCTCCGAATTCCTTCTGGATTGAAGAAATCGCGAGATCCAAATTCTTCTGCCGGGCTTCTGCCATTTTCTGGGCAGCTTTGTCCTTCACCGGGGTGGCTGCGGCTTTCGGAGAGGGTGTCTTTTCTTCAGGCGAAGAGGGAGAGGAGGAGGCTTTTGAATTGGCCATTGGATTAGGTTTAGCAGCAACGATACTCATGACAATTTTGATTTGGTCTCCGGCGAGGTTAGAGCGACCGCAGGACATGCGCAAGAAAAATATGTTCTAGTGAACACTTGTTCAAAAACACTGTATCTGAGAGGCTGGGACATAATTCCGTTCCCCAAAAGGCCGATCCGCCCACCTCGTGTGAATATTTCAATCGCGCTTCAAAATCGGGCAGTGACGCCTCGCGGAGGCTTGAAAATGTCAGGTATTAACTATCGGCTCATTCAATCGGCTGATTGCGAGTTTCGATGGTCCTCTTAAGTGTCACCGAAGTATGGTGAAAGAAAGTGATCGTTGGCTTGTAAGGTCATCCCGGGTCCGCGATCGAACTCCCATAGTTTATCAGTCATCTCATGCGAAGCCTCTTNACAGCGGCACTCTTCCNCTTACTTCTCAGCACTTTTTGCTGCAGTCCGGTTGACCCTCGACCGTCAGTCAGCTCTCAAGTGGCTTCCAAGGCCAGTCCTGCTCCGAAGGGGAAGGTTGTTCTTATTCATGGGATCTTTGACACTNGAATAGGTCTTCCTTCTCTCTATCANGCNATCGTCAANGATGGNTATGANTGCTTNATGCCGTCACTCAAACCGGTAGACGGTCGNNACGGNCTCGAGCCNNTGGCCAGACAACTNNAGGAGGANATTAATCNGAAGTGGGGCACGTCCTCTAAGTTTTCGCTNGTCGCATTCAGTATGGGAGGATTGATCTCGCGNTACTATCTNCAGGAGCTNGGTGGNGCCTNACGNTGNNANGGGCTCTACACGATCGCCACNCCACATAATGGAAGCTATNTGGCNTACCTTTATCCNGGNCGCGGAACGANCCAGATGAGACCAGAGAGCGAATTCCTNNTTAAACTCAAACNTAGNGAGCACCTCTATGACTCCCTCGNGATACCAANNACATCTTACCGAAGCGCAGTCGACATAGTAATGATNCCCCTNNAAAGCCCNGTTTGGCANNGGAGCGACAANGTGCGNCTCTGGTCTCCTATTCACCCNGCTCTTCTATGGGACAAAAATCTNCATCGGGATCTCCTCAGNCGGCTCGACCTGAATAGAGAGCGCCANCTNAATTGANCCCTTNTCNANNGCNGTGNTACGCTTCNGAATAGGCTCGCTGGACTTCCTCTCCAATAATNCGGAATCCCTCTTCCACNNNTTTTTCGGGCATCGTGAACGANATCCTCAGGCANTCATCCCGNTGNGNCCAANTATTNTCTTCCANACCGTAGAAGAANTANTTTCCGGGNACTANGAGAACGTTCCTTGCCTTCAGGCGCTGGTAAAGCTCAGAGGACTTGATCGGCAANNCTTCNAACCAGAGCCAGAGAAACAGCGCNCCNTCGCGCTTNTGGANNCNCCAAGGGAGTGCNGGGNTGAAATACTTTTCNATCATGGCCCGGGCCTGATCCGANCGATCNCGGTAAAANGGCTGCACTACCTCNTCGCTCAATCGCAGAATTTCCCCNCTTTCCATCAANGGCTGCATGATGGCCTGNCCCGCATTGGTATTGGAAAGACCCACNATNGAAGTCATGGAGGTCACCCACCGGATNACTTCTTCTCGAGCGATCACAATACCCGTACGGGTTCCNGGCAATCCGATTTTAGANANGCTCTGNGTCAGNATNATATCCTCGTTCCAAACCGGAGTNGCNCCNCTGAAAATGATATTCGGNAAAGGNGCTCCATANGCNTTATCGATGATCAGCGGGATNTNATGCTCNGCAGNCAGNNCTGCAAGCTGCCGGATCTCATCATCGGTTANGACATTTCCGGTTGGATTTGTTGGCCGGGACACACAAATCGCAGCTACCTCCTCATCAATCTGGAGAGAATCAAAATCCACCCGGTATTTGAACTCGTGCTCCCCGATCAAATCGATCCTCGGTTTCAAGCCCCGGAAAAGATCACCCCCAGCCGATTGATTGGCATAACCGATATACTCCGGAACGAGGGGAAGAAGGACTTTCTTGCGTCGCCCATCCTTAAACCGACCAGCCAATGAGTTGAAAAGAAAGAAAAAGGCCGTCTGACCGCCCGCCGTGACCGCAACATTTTCCGGCCCCAGGTTCCACCCAAATTCACGATGCAGGAGCCCGGCAACCGCCTTTCGGAATTCATGATTCCCTGCAGGACCCTCGTAATCTCCAAGCATCTGCTCCAATCCTCCATCCTCCGCCATGATCTCCTCCATACGGCGGCGCCACACCGCATCGATTTCTGGAATGTGGGCAGGCTGACCTCCGCCGAGCATGCACATCCGCTCCCCTCCCGTGGCCAGGGCAAGACCAAGATCCTCCATCAATTCCCCGATGCCGCTACCGGTGCACAAACCCTGGCCAAACTCTGACAATTCCCACGACATGTTATTTCTATATTTCCTGACTTAGACCACCGTGAGGATCATCACCATCACAATACCCGGTGTCACAAAAAAAGAGAGGCCCGGGTAAGACCCGGACCTCCCTGATATTGAAGCTACGAAAACTGAGCTGCTGGGCTGTTATTCAGTTTTCGCTGGATTTGAAATTCATGGCAAGGCAGGGCGACGAGGGCAATTTTCTCCCCATATAGTTGGTTAACGGCGAGCTACCCGCTCCGGAAACAGTTCAAAGGTCCTCTGGCTGAGTCTCACCGTTTCCCGGTGATCGGACATTTTCACTATGAGGGTGTATACTCCTCCGGCACGGCAGGCCTTTTGAAGGCCAGGAACGCTGAGAACTCCAACACCACTTCGCCGCAGGTAAAATTTGGATTCAACCGTTGTGCCGATAAACCCATGGTTATGGGGTTGACCTTTGACGACCTCCACCCAAATCGCAGCGCTTGCGGGAAGGTCACTCAATTCGATCAGCACGGGAGGTAAAGATTGGAACGCACCCTTTTCGAGGCCTGAGATCACAGCCTTGGTGGCCACTGGCCGTGGTGCCACTGAAGAGGGTTTGACGGCCCCTCCCCGCGGAAGAGCCGCGGGAAGGGATGCACTGACAAAAAACACCAAGACGGTAGTGAGGATGAATCCTTTCATTGGTGATAAGGTAAGGGTGGATGAACAGTTGGCCCTGTGGACAGACAGGATGACTAAACCTGCCTCATTGACGAAAAAAGATTATCAAGGGTTGTGTAAATTTGCCACTACTTTTTTATAAAAATTCACATATTCATTTCCCTTTTAATTTATAATATATTGACAATTAGTCTGTTAAGTTGTTTGTGAATTGTCCTTATTTTTTGATATTTTTTCACAGGAAAGGGATTTTGATCCATTCCACAACCCACCTTGGACTGGTGTTCGAGAGTATTGACCGGCCTTCTCACCCTACTAAAGTGCTCCCCATGACACTGCAAACAGGCGATCCAGCTCCCGACTTTACCCTTACCTCGCTGGGCCAGGAAGGCCCAGAACTTGTGACCCTCTCCAAGATTACTCCCGGCAACAATACCCTGTTACTGTTTTTCCCAATGGCCTTCACCGGAGGCTGTACAACTGAAATGTGCGAAGTCTCTGACAGCCTTGACCGCTACGCGGAACTAGGCGCCCAGGTTTTCGGTGTGAGCGGCGACAACCCATTTGCTCAGGCCGCTTGGGCGGAAAAGGAAGGGATCACCGTGCCCCTCCTGAGCGACTACGAACATCAGGTCGCAAAACAATGGGGTGTCGCATATGACAGCTTCCTGCCGGACAAGAACCTGACCATGGGAGGCGTGACAAAGCGATCCGCCTTCGTGATCGATGGAGAGGGCGTGATTCAATACGCAGAAGTCAATGACAACCCGGGGCAGAACCCCGACTTTGAAGCCATTCAATCGATCCTCGCGGATCTCGGCTAAGACCACCACCTTGCTGGCGGACGCTAGAACAACAAAGTCTTCTGGCCCACCCTACTCCACCGAGATCGGAGGCACCTCTGGCTCAGGAGCAACAAAAGGTCCGCCTCCGGGAAGCTGCGGCACTGACGCCGGTGGGCCTTCCCCGACCCCCTCGGGGGCCCCCCCCGAAGGAGCTTGGATTTCAGTTATAATGACGCCCCTTGAGGCCGAGCTATCACTCACCATGATAGCTGGCACAAAGCCTATCTCACCCTCTGCCGTCTCAACCCTCAAATAGGATCCCCGTTCGCCAATGACTTTCAAAGGAGTCCCCAGTGGTAATCGTCTAGCCGCTTGAGTCTCCGTGTCTGGAAAACCGATGAAGAGCCCCGCATTAGCATCGGTCACCTCAACGTAGCTCCCTGCGGCATATTTTGACTCGTTCAGCGGGGCTTCCCCTCTGCGCTGACTCCCTGGGGAATCTAGGGGATTATTCAACTCGTCATAACCACCTGACGTGCGCCCTCCCCCGCAGGAGATAAGCAAAAGAAAGGCCCAGCCAGTCAAGAATCTGATCATAAAGCTCACAACCAGATTCTGCCCCCACCGGTAAGCTGGTCAATGGGATTCCCTTGCACGCCCTCGCTTCTACTACGCCACCCAAACAGGCTCTTTCTCTTGATTCCTGCCAATAAGGGATAATGCCCCGACCTTTCCCTTCACTTGCCGCGAACAAAAAACGACCGTTCACTTTCCTTAAATCGTGCCTATTCTCCTTTGTGCGAAGTCTTAGATCCATTTTACTCACCGGGGGAGCCGGGTTCATCGGATCAGCTCTCGCGCGGCACCTCATCCACACGGAGGGCCTTGAACGTCTCGTTGTCGTCGACAACCTCGGCTCCGGAGGCCAGCGTGGCAATCTGATAGGGCCTGATCAGGATCCCCGGTTTGTGTTCGTGGAGGGAGATATCCATGACCCTGATCTGATTCCCGGCCTTCTGCAGGACCACCAGATCACGGGCTTGTTCAACCTCGCTGCACACACCAATTGCGGACCTTCGCAGTCTTCCACTGTTGACCTGGCCGTAGCGAATGTTCTCGGAACTGCACGTGTCCTTGACCAATGCTCTGCTGCCGGAGTTCCCCTTCTGCAATGCTCCACGAGTAAAGTTTACGGTACAGTTCCCCCCCCCGGGCGCTCAGTGGAAATCAATCCCCTCAAACCCTTGGCACCTGATACTGCGTGCAAGGCCTCTGCCGATCTCCTTTGCCTCGCGGCTGCGCATGATCGAGAGCAGGACGTTGTCATTACGCGCTGTTCAGATACTTACGGCCCTCGTCAGAATGCCCGCAGAATGATCCCGCGGTGGACACAGGCCGCCTTTCTCGAACAGCCGCTCACAATCGAGGGCGACGGAACACAAATCAGGGACTGGATTCACGTCGATGATCACTGCCGCGGAATGATCGCCGCTTTTCGACGAGGGCACTCAGGCTCCGTCTATCTCCTGGGAGGGCAGTGCGAACGTACGGACGTTGGTATCGCTCGAAGCATCCTGGAGATTCTGAAAAAGCCTTCTTCGTTGATCTCACTTCAGGAAAAAACAGAGACCGACCCCTCACCAACCCGACGCTATGCGGTTGACTTCAGCAAAGCTATCGCTGGGCTGGACTGGCGACCCCGGGAGCGCTTTCGAACCAGTTTTCCCCTGGTGGTTAACGAAATTGCCGGCAACCTCCGGGGAGGGACTTCTGATTGAGATGTCCCAAAGGAACTCTCACCCGGCATAGACTTCGCCCAGCTCTTCTTCCACGAAATCAATATCTCTGGCGGGGACTCCAGCCCCTTCCCGGATACTGCGCAGAGTGCGCTGCGTTCCCCGACGGGTCTGTGGGCCTGCGACTTTGTCACGAACGGTATCCACGATCACCGGGGCAATAGCGGCTGCTCCAAGAACTCCGAGGGCAAAGGCGACCGGACGGCGTGCACTCCGATGCATCATATCCCCAAGAAAAATTCCCGCCGCTACCCCGAGTGCGATCGGGGCACACTCAACGCTGGCGTCCACCAAAGCTTTAGCAGGAACCTGCTGTTTCTCATTCACCTCTGAAGCGTAACCGATCCTCAGCAGGGGAAAACAAGAAATTCCGCACATCGCTGCTTTTAACGAGAGCCCATATTCCTTCAATATCAGCCCAGATGTCCCAACCTTACGCGATGATCCTGGCCGGCGGCAGCGGCACACGGTTCTGGCCACTAAGCCGAAACTCAAGACCCAAGCAACTCCTCGACCTGCTGGACTCCGGCACGCTCCTGAGTCAGACGATCGATCGGCTGGAGGGCTTAATTCCCCAAGAAAACATCCTGATTCTGACCAATGCGGCCCAAGAGGACGCGGTGCGCCATCTAGCTTCTGCCCTGCCCCCGGAAAATATCTTCGCGGAACCTGCGCGCCGCGACACCGCGCCTGCTGTCGCTCTCGGTATCGGGTTGGTCGCCGCCCGTGATCCAGAGGCGACCATGATGATCCTGCCCTCCGATCAGCTGATTCTGGATACTGCCGCATTCCAATCGGTCATGAAAGACGCTATCGCGACTGCCTCTCTGGGGGAGGGCCTCGTCACGGTGGGAATCACGCCTACCTGGCCCTGCCCATCCTACGGATATATAGAACGTGGAGAGGCCGCACTTCTCGCTGGACAGGAACTGACTCATCATCCCCACGAGGTCAGTCGCTTTCGCGAAAAGCCTGATACCGCTCAGGCCGAAGAGTTTCTCTACAGTGGAAATTTTGCGTGGAATGCCGGCATGTTCATCTGGTCCATTCCGACCGTAATGGCAGAACTTCAACGCCATGCTCCTGAACTTGGTGAGTTTGCGAAAGAGCTCCAGAAGAGCGCCGATTTAAATGCTACCATTACATCCAGGTTTCCTCATCTCACTCCTATTTCCATCGATTATGCCCTTTTGGAAAACGCTTCAAGGGTCCTCAACATTGAAGCATCCTTCGACTGGGACGATGTGGGTTCGTGGATCTCTGTGGCAAAACATTTCAATACGAAGGGCGATGGCAACCAGACCAATACTCAAATCACGCCCATAGACAGCTCGAATAATATCGTCTTCAGCTCGCAGGATAAACACATCGCGCTCCTCGGGGTGGACGACCTTATCGTGGTGCAAACTGATGATGCTATTCTGGTTGCTACCCGCGAACGCGCGGATGAAATTAAAAAAGTGGTAGGGAAACTGCCGGAGCATCTGCTCTAGGCGAAACCCTGGATTGCCTCTGAAGATGAGTCCTCATCCGATTCTCGCCATCGACCACGGCCAGTCCCGTATTGGAATTGCGGCCACGGATGAATTTGGAATTGCCTCCCACCCCGTTGAAACAATTCATATCAGCAGGACGGATCCCTTAAAAAGAATTCCCGAGATCGCTGCACAACGAAAAGTCTCGCTCATTATTCTCGGGCTTCCCCTGCGGCTCGACGGCAGTGAGGGCGAGGCTGCTAAGCGGGTACGGAATTTCGGAAATGCGCTTGCCGGGAAAATTCCCAGCATCCGGCTGGAATACAGCGACGAGCGGCTAACGACAACAACTGCCTCTGAGAAACTGCGGGAAGCCGGTAAAGATACGAGGGCCCAGCGTGATATCATTGATCAGGTCGCCGCGCTTGAAATCCTGAACAGCTGGCTCGAAGAAAATGAATCCGGTTGAATCAGAGTGGTTTCTGAAGTTCAAGAATGAGTTTTTGGTGGCGCCCATATCCGCTCAGAGATAGTGAGATTGTATGCGGATTGTCGTTCTTCTGATTTTTTTCCTGCTCAGCTCCATCTTCCCTGCCAAAGCACGGCCCAATATTCTCTTTCTCCTCGTCGATGACCTTCGACACGACACCTTTGGTTTCGCGGGGCACGAAATCTGCCGCACTCCTCACCTCGACCGCCTTGCCGCGGAAAGTCATGTGTTTAGGAACGCCTTTGTCACCACGGCGATCTGCATGGTCAGCCGGGCGAGTATTTTCACCGGCCAATATGAGGCTCGTCATAAAATTCACGATTTCCGTACTGAGTTTACCGAGACCGCATGGGGCCAATCCTACCCCCAGCTCCTGAAAGCTGCCGGCTACCATACAGGCTTCATTGGAAAATTCGGGGTCGGGAACAAAATGACCGAGGCACGTAAGACCTTTGATTTCTGGCGCGGCTTTGCCGGCCAGGGACGCTTTCTGGATCCCAAGCGCCCCAACAACCAGCACCTCACCTCTCTCCAGGGTGACCAGTCGCTCGAATTTCTGCGCACCGCCCCGGCGGATAAGCCCTGGTGCCTGTCTGTCAGCTTCAAGGCTGTCCACTGCCAGGATGGGGCAAAACGACAGTTCCCCCCGGACGCACGCGACGAAAATATGTTCTCCGCTACGACGATCCCTGCGGCTCCACTTTCCGATCCCGCCATCTTTCAAGCGCTCCATGAACCCCTGAAAACATCTGAATCCAGGCGGCGCTGGGAAATCCGCTTTTCCCCCAAGCTCTACCAGGAGACGGTCAAGGACTACTACCGCCTCCTCTTTGGAGTGGACCGCGAAATTGGTCGTATAAGAGAGGCTCTCACAAAACAGGGGATGTCCAAAAATACTGTGATCATCTTTACCTCTGATCATGGATTCTATCTCGGGGAGAGAGGTCTCGCTGGAAAATGGTTTGCCCACGAGGAATCGATCCGGATTCCCCTCGTCATTTATGACCCCCGAGATCAAGTAACGAGGAAACAGCCGCTCGATGAACTGGCCCTTAACATCGATATGGCTCCTACCATCCTTTCCTACGCTGGCATATCCGCACCTGAGGGCATGCAGGGTCGCACCCTCGCACCTCTCCTCTCAGGTTCCTCTGAGGGGTGGCGGCGAGATTTTTTTTACGAACATCATTTCATCCCGAACCGGATTCCCGAATCCGAAGCAGTCCGCGGCCAGCGTTGGAAATACATTCACTGGCTGGCTCCAAAACCAGGAATTGAAGAGCTCTACGACCTTCAGTCCGATCCCATGGAGCGTGTGAATCTTGCGGGAAACCCCTCCTATCAGAAGAAGCTCCAGGAGATGAGAAAGCGCTGGGAAGAGCTCCGGGAGGAGGCCAAATAAAATATCCGGCCGCCGCGAGAAGGCTATCGAGGCCTTTCCCAGAACGCGGACCGCTCAGGAGCTCACTCCCGAACGATCTGAAAAATCCGTAATCCCGATTTTCGGGATTCAGAGATGTATGGTACAAAAGGGCCATCAACCCGTCTCGCATAGCCCTTGTGCTGGTCTTTCCAGCTCTTTTCTCCGCCATCCTCCCAGCCTCAAGTGGAGAAAGTGCTCATTGGGCCTTCCAGCCACTACTGCCAACGACCCTCCCGAAGGTAGATCATCAAGAGTGGGTTCAGAATGATCTTGATCGCTTCACCCTGGCTCACAGTCAGGGCGAATCCATAGCCTCAATATCCCGCGCCGACCGGCATACTCTCATCCGCCGCGCCTACTTTGACCTGATTGGGATCCCTCCCGCGCCAGCAGAGGTAAAAGCCTTCCTGAACGACCAATCACCGGATTCCTGGGAGAAGGTGATCGACTACTTGCTGGCTTCTCCGCACTACGGGGAGCGCTGGGGACGTCATTGGCTCGACTTGGCTCGCTACGGGGACTCGAACGGTGGTGACGAAAATCACGCCTATCCGTTCGCGTGGCGCTATCGCAACTGGGTCATCAGTGCATTTAATCGTGACCTTCCCTACGATCAGTTTGTCCGCGAGCAGTTATCAGGAGACCTGATGGATCCAAAACTGTCCGCAAGCATTGCCGCCACCGGTTTCCTCGCGATTGGAACCAAGATTCTCGCCGAAAAAGATCCGATCAAAAAGCGTGCGGACATCGTCGATGAGCAGATCGATACGATGGGGCGGGTCTTCCTTGCCCTTTCACTCGGCTGCGCCCGGTGCCACGACCACAAATTCGACCCAGTATCGGAACGAGACTACTACGCTCTTGCCGGGATCTTCCACAGCACCGAGATCGAAGACCGGGAATTACCCTCCCCGGACTCCGTAGCCGCCCGAAAAGCGCGCTACGAGCGGACAAAAAAACTGCAAGAGGAACTCAAAATACAAGAGCGATCCTTGGAGGCCCTTCGAGATCACAAGGGAGTAATCGAATGGGAGGCTGAGGACTACGCTCGCAGTAATATTATCGTCGACCGTGACAAGTATGGAGCGGGAATTGGCATAATCTCGGACCCGGGAGAGCAGCGTAATTATGTCGAGTATGACATCGATATCGCCCGTCAGGGAACCTATCAGCTCTCCCTTCGCTATGCGGCCGCCTCCTCTCGACCCGGCCGCGTGCTCATCGACGGGTCTGTGGCGGTAAAAGACGCTATTTCCGAGGTGACTGGAGGTTGGATGCCCTCCAATCAGCGATGGCATGCCGAAGGTCTTCTGCGCCTTCCGAGTGGCAGACGAATCCTTCGGATCGAGTCACAGCCGATGATGTCGCATCTCGACAAGCTCAAGTTGATCCCCGTTCGGAACCCGGAACAGGTAACTGCTCTCCTAAAGAAAATAGAAGCCCTTCGAACTGAGGTATTGGCCCTGCAAGCAAGGAAAAAGGAAGAGCTTCCCAGAGTCATGGCTGTGAGAGATGGAAAACTCGCAGATTCCCGAATCAATGTCAGAGGAAATCCACACGAGCTTGGGGACACAGTTCCGCGAGGTTTCCTCACCTCTGTTGGAGCACCTCTTCAACCATGGAAAATCACGGATCAGAGCGGTCGCCTTGAACTTGCAGAGTGGATGACCTCCCCCGCTCACCCGCTTACGGCGAGGGTAATGGTTAACAGGGTCTGGCACTGGCTATTCGGTGAGGGCCTTGTCTCGACTCCGGACAACTTTGGCACCACTGGAAACACCCCTCAGAACCAGGCTCTTCTCGACTACCTTACACACTATTTTCTCCAGAGCGGGTGGTCACTGAAGAAACTTCATCGCCGTATCATGCTATCAAACACCTACCAGATTTCTGTCGGAGAGGGAGCCCGCAAGCTGCGACGGATGGAGGCGGAGGTCTTCCGCGACGCAGTCCTTGCGGTCTCAGGATCCCTCGTTCGAGAAGCTCCCACAGGGCCTCCCCCAACGGTCAAGGCTCAGGACCCTTCACCTGCAGACATAGTCAGAAATCGAAAAATCTATGACGATCATAAACACCGAAGCATCTACCTCCCGGTAGTGCGCAGTCACGTCTACGACTTTCTCAGTCTCCTCGATTTCCCCAATCCGACGGCACCCACGGGCCGGCGCGGCAGCAGCACGGTAGCGACTCAGGCCCTGCTCATGCTAAATAGCTCATTTCTCATTACCCAATCGGCAATCTTTGCCCAAAAGATTCAATCCTCTGAGGACCCCTTGCACGAATTGTATATGCGCCTCTTTTCCCGGCCGGTGACCGACGAGGAACGGAAGGAAGCCAAGCTCTTTCTCAGAGAAGCAGGCGGCGATGGGTCCCGGGCCTTGGCCCTGCTCTGTCATACGCTTCTTATCTCCAACGAATTTCTCTACCTGAGATGAGTGGCGACCTGCCTTCTGCGAATCTACTGCCCCGGCGCAATGCGCTCGGGCAGATGGCGCTCGGTTTCGGCGGGCTGGCCCTGAACACCCTTCTGGCCGAGCAGTCCCGGGAGGCGAGTCCTCTCCGACCACAGGCACTGTTTCCCGCTCGTGCGCGCAGGGTCATTTTCCTCTTCATGCATGGAGGCCCGTCGCATGTAGATCTGTTTGATCACAAACCCAGGCTCGAGGAATTCAACGGCAAACCGCTTCCCTTCCCGGAACGCAAGGTCCAGTTCGCAAAGCGTGGCAACCTGCTAAAACCCCCATGGCCACTGCGNCAGGTNGGAAAATCCGGGCANTGGATGTCCGAGCTCTGGCAGCACCTNCCCAAGGTGGCCGANGAACTNTGCATGATTCANTCACTNTGCGAAACCAATGTTTCCCACGGAGGTGCATGCATGAAAATGCATACCGGNGACGAAGCACTTCTGCGACCAAGCATGGGTGCCTGGGTCAACTACGGGCTNGGTAGCGAAAATAATAATCTCCCCGGCTTTGTCACAATCTGCCCGACCTCCCTGCACGGGGGATCTGACAACTTTGGACCGGCCTTCCTGCCAGCCGAGTTTGGCGGGGTCCCCCTCGGAACTCCCGGCTATCCCAACAGTCCAGCGAGAGACGCACGGTTCCACTACATGACCAATGAGCACATCAGCCACCAAAAGCAGTCTCTGCAGCTGGGGCTTTTACGGCGCATTCATGAACGCCAGTCAGCGAACGGCCAGGCTGGCGCTATGCTCGAGGACCGCATGAAAAGCTTCGAGCTCGCCTTTCGGATGCAGATGGCTGCGCCTGAGGCCACAGATCTCTCCGACGAGAGCGAGGCGACACGGAAACTCTATGGCATGGACGACGCACGCACAGAAAACTTTGCACGGGAGTGCATCATGGCGCGACGCCTGGCGGAGCGGGGCGTTCGATTCATTCAGGTCAGCCATGCCCATTCACTTAAATTCAACAATGAGCAATGGGACCAGCACTCCCATCTCGAAAAGGGGCACTCTCTTAATGTCGGACAGATTGACAAACCCATTACCGGCTTGATTCTCGACCTNAAGGCGAGGGGATTGCTCGAGGACACTCTGGTTCTCTGGGGAGGAGAATTCGGTCGCACGCCGACAACCCAGCAGGGCAATGGACCGGTTGGCCGNGATCACCATCCGGACGGATTTACGATGTGGATGGCGGGCGCCGGTGTGAAGCGCGGATTCCGCTATGGCCGTACGGATGAATTCGGTTATCACGCCATTGAAAACAGGTGCACGATCCACGACCTGCACGCGACCATTCTCCATCTTCTGGGAATCGATCACAAAAGACTTACTTACCGGCATAACGGCAGAGACTTCCGCCTCACGGACGTTTACGGTGAAATCGCCTCCGACATTCTAGGGTAGCTCGACTGCCTTGTGTTCCGAGGCGAGGCAGGTATCGGGCCCTCGAATTTAAAAAAGGCGGCACGCCAATGGGCAGAAGTGGACGGGGGCGATAGGTGAAGTTGCTACTCTCCCAGGCTGCTCACAGCAAGTCCTCAGCGTGAACTGTTCTCCATCGACAAGCAGTGCCCGATCCTTAGCATCCCGGCGTGAAGATTCTGTCATCCTGTAACCTTCCTCTTCCTCCTGCCTCCATATCGGCCCTCGTTGGACTACTCGCAATTTGTGCGACCTCTCCCATTAGCAGTGCAGCAGGACGCCCAAACATNGTCCTGATGATCGCGGACGACTGCACCTACCTCGATATGGAGGTCTATGGCGGACAGGCCAAGACTCCAAACCTGAACAAGCTTGCGAAGGAGGGACTGACCTTCAACCGCTGCTTTCAGACGGCTCCGATGTGCTCGCCCACCAGGCACAATATCTATACCGGACTCTACCCCGTTCGTTCGGGCGCATGGCCGAACCACACCCGGGTTTACCCNGGAACCAAATCAATTGTCCACTATCTCGGGGATTCCGGATACCGGGTGGCCTTGAGCGGGAAAGGTCATATTTCTCCGAGAGAGTCATTCCCTTTTGAGTATTCCAACGACTTCAGCAAAAACNAGCCTGAGACCCGTCCGTTCTTTCCAAACCTGAAGAAATTCATCGCTCAATGCCGTTCTTCAGAAACTCCCTTCTGCCTCGTTGCCTGCTCAAACGAACCTCACTCGCCCTACACCATGGGGGACNCCTCTGCCTATCCGCCCGAATCTCTCAAGCTCCCTCCCTCATGGGTGGACACCCCCGCCACGAGAGCTTCCTACTCGAAGTATCTTGCCGAAATTACTTACTATGACTGGCAATGTGGAGCTCTGCTCTCANTGCTTGACGATTTCGGACTTCGAGACGACACGCTCGTCATCGTGGTATCAGAGCAGGGATCGGCTTTCCCCTTTGCCAAATGGACGTGTTTCGAAATGGGCCTGGCGTCGGGAATGATCGCCCGCTGGCCCGGGAAAGTGAAGGCAGGCACTTCCACCAATGCTCTGGTCGAGTATGTTGATCTCGTCCCAACCTTCATCGAAGCGGCAGGCGCGACTCCTGAGGATCTCGACGGCAAATCCTTCCTTCCTGTGCTCCTTGGTGATTCCAGCGAGCACAAGAAATACACCTACGGTTTGCAGACCACCCGGGGTATTATCAACGGTAGTGACGCCTACGGGATTCGAAGTTGTGGCAATGCCCGCTACCGCTACATCCGNAACCTTCACCCAGAGGCGATCTTCACAAACGCTGTCACCCGTAAAGGGGGAGACGGAAAAGCCAACTTCTGGGTCAGCTGGCAGGAAAAAGCCGCAAATGGAGATCCTCACGCCAAGGCAATGGTCAAAAAATACCAACGCCGGCCGTCTGAGGAACTCTACGATGTCGTGAAAGACCCTCACTGTCTTGTCAATCTCATTGAAGACGCGTCCCTTGCCGGAGTCCGGGAAGAGCTCTCAAACCAGCTTGACGACTGGATGAAATCTCAGGGCGACAAGGGTGCCGCCACAGAGGAAATGGCCCACACCCGTAAGGCCAACTTCAACCGCAATAAAAAGCGCAAAAACAACTAGCACTTCTCCACAGCGCACTCTTGCTCTGCTTCCACAACATCCCTTGTAAANAATCCATGAAATCTACCCTTTTCCTGAGGCTTTTTGTCATCTCTTCGCTGACCCTCTTTCACACGAAGACCTCCGCCACCGATGCTGACCAACGAGGGTCCAATATTGTTTTCATCCTTGCTGATGATCTCGGCTGGGGTGAACTCGGCTGCTACGGCCAGAAGAAAATCAAAACGCCGAACATAGATCGATTAGCACGCGAGGGTGTTCGATTCCTCCGGCACTATACTGGAGCCCCGGTTTGCGCACCGGCCCGCTGCGTCCTGATGACTGGCCGCCATCTCGGCCACGCTGAGATTCGTAATAACGGAGACTCAGGTAATGGCAGGCCATTTCCCGGCCAGTGGCCGATCAGCGCAAAGGCCATTACCATTGCTGAGGCCCTGAAGAAGAAAGGCTACGCGACCGGAGGCTTTGGAAAATGGGGCCTCGGGCCCACTGACACCTCCGGCTCCCCGATAAGACAAGGGTTTGACCGCTTTTATGGCTACAACTGCCAGCGTAACGCGCACTCGTTCTTCCCGCCCTTNCTTGACGACGACGAGGGGATTGACGTCATCAATAGCANCCCCATTCGCGGGCATCTGCGNAAACCCNAGGGCAAGATTNTTGCTGACGATTACCGGGCGAAGACCTACGCGCCAGANCGCATTCTCGAGGAGGCTCTCAAATTCATCGACTCTCACAAGAAGGGACCTTTCTTTCTTTATTGCCCGTTCGTTGAACCCCACGTCGCCATGCACCCCCCGGCAGAGTGGGTCGACCGCTATCCGGAGGAGTGGGACACGGAGAAAGGTCCCTACCGTGGCCAGAATGGATATCTTCCGCATCCCCGTCCCCGGGCAGGCTATGCGGCAATGATCTCAGATCTCGATGAGCATGTCGGAGCGATCCTGAGACAGCTCGAGAAGCATGACCTCGTCGAGAACACCATTGTGATATTCACTTCGGACAACGGGACCACCCACCGTTCCCGGGATCCCAAGTTTNGCGTGGGNGGCGTCGATGCGGACTTTTTTAATTCCACTGCCGGCCTACGCGGGTTCAAGGGTAGTGTTTACGAAGGGGGAATGCGAGTGCCATGCATAGTTCGTTGGCCGGGACTGACCCGACCNGGATCGACCGACAATACCCCTTGCTATTTCCCCGACTGGTTTCCCTCTCTCTGTGATATCGCAGGAGCCTCGCATCCCGACGGCCTCGACGGAGACAGCCTGTTACCGCTCATTCGTAATACGGGCAAGCTAAAGCCCTTCCCCCGCCGCAAGCCGATGATCTGGGAGTTCCATGGATACCGCGGACAGCTTGCCGTCATGGATGGCAAGTGGAAGGCCGTGCGTCAAAAGGTTCGCACTAAAAAGCCCGATCCATGGGAGCTCTATGATCTCGATCAGGACCCCGCGGAGGCAACAAATCTTGCGCAGGAGCACCCGTCCGTCCTGAAACGACTTAGAAACGCCTTTCTGGCAGATCGCACCGTAAGCGCCCGATACCCTTTAAAACTACCTGAGTAGGGCGCAAAGCCCCTTCAGCTGCGCTTATAAACCGCTTCCACTCTGCAACGAGACATTTACCCCCATAAGGGGGTTCAATCATCCCGCTTGTGGGGTATAATAACTCAAACGACGGGCGAAATATTCCCTTCGTTGCACCGTATCCAGACGACACACATGCGATCATCCCGCCTCCGGTTTGTCCTGATAGCACTCCTGATAACAGGGGGCGCTTTGGGGCAGCCTGATGGCAGGAAGATCTACCTTACCCACTGCGCGTCCTGCCACGGAGACAAAGGACAGGGAGCCAAAGACGAATACGANGAACCGCTTTGGGGTCGCAAGTCGGTAGAGTCTCTCGCCCGCTATATCGACCGGGCGATGCCTGAGGAAAAAGAGGAGACGGTGGTCGATGAGGATGCTCATGCCGTAGCCCGGTATATTTACGATGAATTTTACAGCCCGGACGCACAGCTCCGCAATCGGCCGCCACGAATCGACCTGCTACGGCTGACTAACGAACAGTTCAGGCAATCGGCAGCGGACCTCATTGAGTCCTTCAAACGNCCTCAGACNTTTGTTCCAGAACGGGGCCTGCGAGGGCGCTACTTTAACGTCGAAAAGATGAACAAGGAGAAGGAACATATCCTTGAACGGATTGATTCCAGCATCGATTTCCACTGGGGAGGGGGGGTTCCAGCCGACAAGATAAACCAGACTGGTTTTTCCGTCCGCTGGTCTGGCTCCCTTCTCGCCCCGGAAACTGGCCTCTATCAGTTCCGGGTAAGAACCCATAACAGCGCTCTCTTCCTGCTGAACTCCTTCCGTGGAGATGACGACAAGAACTCCTTCATTGATGCCTACGTGAGCACGAGGAACGAGTCCCACGAGAAGACCGGAAGCAAGTTTCTTCTCGGTGGTCGTGGATACCCGGTCTACCTTCGCTACTTCACTTATAAGGAGAAAATCGCCTCCCTGCACCTTGAGTGGAAGCCTCCGGGGGGAATCTGGGAGGCCATCCCCAGTGACTACCTCATGCCGGAGGTCCTCGACACCGTCACGGTAGTTGGAACCAAGTTTCCACCTGACGATCGCAGCCTTGGCTATGAACGAGGATCCGGAGTCTCGAAAGAATGGCAGCAGGCTTCCACTTATGCTGCTGTCGAGCTGGTCAACCACCTCATCACCTATCTTGGCACGGTATCTGGACTGAGCAAGGAACAGCGTCAGGACCCGGCAGCCCTCCGCTCCTACGCCCACCAGTTCGCTGCCCGGGCATTCAGGCGACCTCTCGATGCTGAGCAGCAAGAGAAGTTTGTTGATCGACGCTTCAATAATCAGTCCGACCCGATGGTTGCACTCAGGCATTCCATGCTGCTGGTCCTGACCTCTCCCCACTTCCTCTATCCGGGACTTGCCGACAACTATGGCCGCCCGGACAGCTATACCGTGGCTTCACGCCTCGCTCTTACCCTCTGGGATGGGCTCCCCGACAAGAAGCTCCTTCACGCTGCCGGCACGGACACCCTTCAAAGCCCGGAACAAATTACGAGCCAGATCCAGCGGATGGTTCTCAGTGACAAGACAAGGAGAAAGATGCAGGGGTTCTTCAGACAATGGCTGGCTCTCGACGAGCAGCACGACCTTCAGAAAGATCATGACCTTTTCCCCGGTTTCGATGAGCGAGTCGTAAGGGATCTCAGACGATCACTGGAGCATTTTGTGGATGAGGTGGTCTGGAGTGAGCGTTCCGACTACCGAGACCTCCTGCTCAGCGAGCATATCTTTCTGAATGAGCGCCTTGCCACTTTCTATGGAGCCGAACCTCTGCAGGGTGACGCACTGCAAAAGGTGACCCTTCCCAACAGGCCTAACTCAGGAGTTCTCACTCATCCATTCCTGCTTTCCGCTCATTCCTATCATAACAACACCTCGCCCATCCACAGGGGTGTCTTCATAAGCCGTAACGTCCTCGGCCGCCTTCTCAAGCCTCCCGTGGAGGCAGTCGCTTTCAAGGACGACGAATTCGACCCGGCCCTAACCATGCGCGAAAAGATAACCCAGCTCACCAAGGCGAGCTCATGCATGGAATGCCACCGGATCATCAATCCTGTGGGATTCAGCCTTGAAAACTTCGATGCCGTTGGCCGCCACCGCCTCGAGGATAACCGGAAGCCGGTAGACACGGTTACCCGCTACATTAACGAGTACGAAAGAGAGGTTCCGATCGGCGGTATCCACGACGTCGCCACCATGGCCGCCGGAAGCAGATTGGCTCACGAGGCCTTCATTACCCATCTTTTCCACCACTTTACCAAGCAGTCCATCAACGCCTACGGAGCTGATACGAAGGCCTCCCTGCATGCAAAATTCGTAAAATCTGGTTACAATATCCGGAGTTTGCTCGTAGAATTGGTCAGGGTGGCCGTAAGCCACGAAACTGAAGCCAATCCGCTCGCCGCGAAATAAGCGGATTTACCCTAGGACAAATGACGATACACCGTAGCCGCCGCTCCTTTCTCCGTGACCTTGGTCTGTCGGGTGCAGCCCTGCCCTTTGTGGCCGGGCTACCGAGTCTGCAAGCGGCCCAGAACGGGGCCAGGCGACAGCGCCTGATCATCGTATTTTCTCCGAATGGGACCCTTCCCCCTCATTTCTGGCAGGATTCTCCCGGGCCTTTACAAGAGCTTAAGTCCATTCTGCAACCGCTTGCTCCCTTTAAGGATCGCATGCTCATGCTCAAGGGACTTAACAATAAAATCCGTGGTGATGGCGACGGCCATCAGCGGGGCATGAGCTGCCTGCTGACCGGTATCGAACTGCTTCCCGGAAATATTCAGGGTGGATCAGACTCCCCCGCAGGATGGGCAAGCGGCATCTCGATTGATCAGGAAATCAGGAACTTCCTACAGAATGACCCATCAACCCGTACCCGTTTCGGATCACTCGAGTTCGGAGTAGCGGTGCCTGCCCGTGCTGACAACTGGACCCGGATGGTTTACGCCGGATCGAACAAGCCCGTGGCTCCCGTTGATGATCCCTACCAGATGCTTAACCGGCTCTACGGACAGAACAAGGACCGGGCAACCCTTGCAGGACTTCTTGATGATGTAAGAGAGGACTTGAGCAAGGTTTCCTCAAGAATCAGCAGTGAAGACCAGCAAAGGCTAAAGGATCATCTTGAACTCGTGCGGGCGATGGAAAGCGAGCTAAAGGCAACCGAAAATGGGAAAGCTCTTGTCCACCCGGAACCCGAACTGGACCCTAATATCGAGCTGGTCAACGACAACACTCCAGAAATCAGCAGGATGCAAATTGACCTGCTTGTCAATTCGCTGGCCAATGACATGTGCAGAGTAGCCAGCCTCCAATACATGCGATCAGTCGGGCAGGCGCGGATGAGATGGCTTGACGTCAACGAGGGACACCACAGCCTTTCCCACGAGCCCGACAAAAATAATACCGCGCAGGACAAGCTTCTGCGGATCAACAAGTGGTTCGCCGGAGAGATTGCCTATCTTGCTTCAAAGCTGGACAGTGTGCCCGAGCCCGGCGCGGAAGGCACGATGCTTGATCATACCACCATAATGTGGACAAACGAACTCGGTAAAGGGAACTCGCATAGCCAGAACGATATTCCATTCCTTCTTCTGGGTGGCGGATCCGACTTCAAGATGGGGATGGCTCACGACTTCGGTGGTCAGCCACACAACCGACTCCTAGTCTCTCTGGCCCACTCCTTCGGCCATGAGATTCAGCATTTCGGCAACAAGTCCCAGTGCAAGGATGGCCCCCTCAAGCTCACTTAGGGAGAAGTCTTAGCAACCTAGGGCCGATGGGATAAGTTCCCCCTGGTAACCCCTTTTCTGGGGCCTCTGCTCTGCTTCCCGCTTCTAGAAAAAGGCACCACAAATGCCCCTTCGCCCTTACCGAACCCAGCATTCCTACGGGAATATTCCACGGTGAACAGGTGAGTCTGAGTGATGTCATCAAGCTGGTAGTTCTTTCTGCGATCTGGGGAGCATCGTTTCTCTTCATGCGGATTACAGCTCCCGAGCTGGGGCCTTTTTTCACCACCTTCGCCCGCGTGGCCATTGCAGCAATCGCTCTCGCGCCTTTCATCCTGAGAGCGGAGCAACGGAACGCCCTCAGTTCCCATAAGCGCTCTCTTCTCGTCCTGGGGCTTTTTAACTCTGCCATACCCTTTTCCCTTCTTTGCTGGGCGTCGCTCCAGCTCGAGGCGGGTTTCACCTCTCTTTTAAACGCCACCACCCCGATCTGCACCGCTGTTATCGGGCTTTGTTGGCTCCGCATTCCGCTCTCGCGACTTCAGATCCTCGGTCTTGCGATAGGGCTCTCCGGTATTGCAATTCTGACCGGAGATCAGCTCGACTTTTCCCGGGAAGGGCGCGGATGGCCTATTGTCGCGGTCCTCTGTGCCACCTGCTGCTATGCCTACGCTGGACACTATGCTAAAATCCGGCTCCCTGATATCTCTCCCCTCGCCGTTTCGGCCGGAAGCCTTCTAGCTTCAACCCTTGCCTTTCTCCCATTCGCTTTTCTCTTAGGCCCGACGCAAGTACCGGAAGCCACCATTATCCTCAGCCTTCTAGCCCTTGGTCTCCTTTGCACAGCTTCTGCATTTATCCTCTTCTTCGACCTACTTAAAAGAAACGGAGCGACAGCTGCAACCACAGTCACTTTCGTGATCCCGGTCTTTGGAATTCTATGGGGCTCGCTCTTTCTCCACGAGGAGATCACCAGCCGCATGACCCTCGGAATGGCGGTAGCGCTGCTCGGAACTGCCTTCGTCACCAAGCTGATCCCTCGGCAATAAACTCGCCTGTCAATCCGGCACTGTTGGCTCCGTGGCCAGATTCTTTCCATCGAAGCTGGAATCAACTTCCAGCACACCGACAGCTCTTCTTTCGCGAGGCCCCGCGGTAGTTCCAGTTCCCGCAAGACCATAGATTGCTATCCCGGATATATGGGAAGCCTTGCTCTGGAATTTGGAGTTCGCGCTGAGAAGCAGGTCCAAGCTTCCGTCCTTAACCTCCGCCCGGTAGGGCCCATAGCGGTTCCACCCACCCAAAGTCTGCCTAGTGCAAAGTTCCTCGGGGATCTTTTTGTTCTCCACATTCAGACGCAGCGACCGCACCGAGGCTCCTTCATCCTCCATCATCCAGACAAAAACTTGGTAAAGACCATTCTCTCGGGGCCATCGGAGTGACATTGATGCGTTGTTCACCGAGACCTTGCTCATCAGCATTGCCTGCAGCCCTGCGCCTGAAACGTATCCCAGCGGTTGCTGCGTTGAAATTGTTTTCTCCACGCTTCCACCCTTGCCCTCTACTCCAACCTTGAAGCCTTCTGCCTGAGCTTTGTCGTATGAAAGCCACTCCCCTCCATCTACAGCCACTTTGTCCCCGTTCAGGTTCACTCCGGCCAGAAAGCTCCATGCTCTTGGCAAAGCCTGCTCATTCACTTCAGTCCAACCTCCAGCAACAATCTTTAAATTTGTACCGTCTCTCGGACGCACAACCTCGGCAGATCCCTCAGACACTTCCACCATCGTTGCCTGCGCCCGGCTATGCACTGTCGCTCGCGCACTTTCGAATGTCACAGTAGCATTTCCTCCGCGCACCACCATCGGATACCCAACTGGTTGTGGCGCAATATCCAAGGTTATTACGCCTCGCCCGACTCTGACCCGCTTGCCTTCGTTTTGCTTTTCGAGGGTAATCTCGCTTCCAGATCGGAGATGCAGATACGTTTTTTCTGCTACGTAGGCAACTCTTAGAAAACCCTCGTGAACCGTTATGACATCACCCTCTCTGAGATCAGAGCCGGCTTCAAGCCGGCTCTGGCTGCCAACCTTCCGAAGGAGAACGGCTTCTCCCCGTATGAAGTCTACCTTAGCAATAACGCCATCTCCCTTTGCTGGGCGAGGCGTCATCCGGTTCATCCCAAGGAAGAGGGCCCCTGCAATACCAGCTACTAAAAGAATCGCGATACCCACAAAAACTTTCGACGTAGTCTGCTTGGCAGACTGAAGCCTCTGTGGAGGAACCTGGCCCTGCAAGATTCCCGCATTGGAATCCCCTGCGAGGTTTTGCCGCCCGTATGATTCCGCTACATTCTGAAAATACTCGTAGGCCGGATCGCCTGGCTCGGGAGGTATAATTTCAGCCTGCAGAGGCCTGACGGGGACCGCAGATGGCTGATGCGACACTGGTGCGGGCGATGTGGGTGCAGGCGGAGATGGGGCCGGCGCAGGCGCGGGGGGAGGCGGCGCAGGCGCGGGGGGAGGCGGCGCAGGCGCGGGGGGAGGC
>PARF01000036.1:0-8783 GCA_002709915.1 Roseibacillus sp.
ACCACCGCCGCCACGACGGTCACCACCGCCGCCACGACGGTCACCACCGCCGCCACGACGGTCACCACCGCCGCCACGACGGTCACCACCACCGCCACGCCAGTCACCACCACCGCCGCCGCCGCCGCGAGGGGCGCGTTCTTGCGCTTCGCTGATACGGAGGGCTCGCCCTCCCATATCCTGTCCGTCGAGGCTTCCAATTGCAGCTTCACCCTGCTCTTTGCTGCTTAGCGTAACAAAGGCAAATCCCCGGGGACGGCCAGTTTCGCGGTCCAATGGGATATGTAGATCAACAGCCCCTCCAAAGTCTTCAAACAGGGAGCGGATTTCGTCTTCAGTTGCGGAGAAGGGCAAATTGCCCACGTAGAGTTTCATCTTTGCTGTAGTGTATGCCGGGTCCTGGTAGTAGATGGGTATACGACCTTGCTAGGCTATCCGTATTTCCAAGTCCTGCTAACAGGGTTGGCGGGGAGTGGCCTAATGGGAAACCCGCCTGAGTGCGAGAGAAATCGACAAGAATTGAGGAAGAATTAAAAACAGAGAGCAGGGGGATTGGCAAAAACCCGATTTTTAGGCACGGGTCTGGAGGCAGCCGGCGTGGGGGTCTGACCTTGGTGTGGGTTAGTTGATCAGTGTCAACAGCGGTCCGACTTATCTGGATCCCGTGTGATTTTGGATTTTCAAACCGCTGGAACAATTACGCAAATCGCAGAATAATTCAAAGTATTGCGATTACCGGTGGTGGAGGCTAAAGGGGAAGAGTGAAAGTCGCGATTGTTGCTAATCCCCGAAATGTGCAGGCGCCTCCTGTATTAAGGGGGATATGCGATGCGCTGGTTGCGAGAGGAATTGAGCCGGTGCTGGAAGAGGAGAGCGCAAAACTTATTGGAAATAGAGGCGTTGAGCGAGCATGGGAAGGTGCAGAGATGGTCATCTCGCTTGGAGGGGATGGCACTTTTCTCAATACTGTCCATAAGATGGGTAACTGCGAGGTTCCGGTTGCGGGGGTAAACATAGGGACATTGGGATTTCTCACCGCCTGCACTGCTAGTGACGTTGAACAGTTTGCTGCCGTGATAGCGAAAAGGGAACACGCTGTCTTGATGCGAGCTGCTCTGCAGGTTTCGATGACAGATCAGACGGGGAAGGATCATAGGTTCATGGCTCTCAACGAAGTGGTGCTGATGCGTGGTGGAACCGGGCGATTGATATCGCTAGAGGCTCGGGTGAATGGGGAGCTCCTCAATCGCTATCGCGCTGATGGGCTCATTGTCGCGACGCCTACCGGTTCGACGGCTTACTCTCTCGCCGCTGGAGGGCCGCTCATCGATGAGCAGGCAGGGGTTTTTGTGATTACTCCGATCTGCCCCCACAGTTTGAGTGATCGTTCTCTCGTCCTTGGGGATGGATCGGTGATCGAATTGGAGCCAATTCAACGGCATTCCGACTCGATACTATTTACGGTCGATGGACGAGATGTTCTTCAGCTTGGAGAATCAAGTGTAGTACGGGTGGAGAGGGCCCCCTCACCACTAAAGATTGTGAGGCTGCCAAATCACAGTTTTTACGAAACCCTGCGAGGTAAGCTGGGGTGGTCAGGCGGCTAGACAGTGAGCCTTCTTCCGGGTAGAAGACAAGAGGATGAGATACGAGCAGATTGAGAGTAGTCTTTTCGCACAGAATCGCGCGCGGTTGTGTGAGTTGATGGAGCCCGGAGCGATGGCCATAATTCATGCCAATGACATTCTGCCGACCAATGCGGATGGAGTGCTGCCTTTTGTGCAAAACCGGGACCTTTATTACCTCTCGGGGGTCGACCAGGAGGAATCAGTGGTTATTCTATTTCCAGATGCGGCCGAGGAGAAAGATCGTGAAATCTTATTCGTAAGGGAAACCAGCGAGCTGATTTCAATCTGGGAGGGCGAGAAACTAAGCAAGGCGCAGGCCTCCGAAGTTTCTGGTGTCAAACAGGTGAATTGGACCGGTAGTTTCGATGCTCACTTCCACCGTCTGATGCCTCAGGCCAGTGCAGTATACCTATCTACCAACGAGCACTTGCGGGCGGAGATCGTAGTCGAGACGCGGAATGCTCGTTTTATTAAAGAGTGTAGGGAGCGCTACCCTCTGCACGCCTACAGACGGCTTGCGCCCTTGATGGATCAGCTGAGAGTCATTAAGGATGAAATAGAATTAACTCAGTTGCAGAAGGCGATCGATCTAACGGAAAGTGGTTTCCGTCGGGCCCTTGAGTTTATCGAACCCGGTGTGGGGGAGTGGGAGATTGAAGCAGAGTATCTCCATGAGTTTGTTCGAAATCGCTCGCGGGGATTTGCGTATCCCCCCATAATCGGTGCTGGGAAAAATGCATGCGTTCTTCACTACTTGGAGAACAATACAGTGTGTAAAGATGGCGAGATGGTTCTGATGGATGTTGGTGCCGAGTGGGCGAACTGGAATGCCGATATGACTCGAACTGTCCCAGTGAATGGTCGATTTACGGATCGTCAGCGTGATGTCTATAACTCAGTCCTGTCCGTACAGCGTGGATCTATGGATTTCCTTCGGCCTGGGGTTACGCAGCAGGAATGGCGAGACCATACTATCGAGTTGATGGAGATTGAATTGATCAAGCTGGGCCTTATTGATGCTGAAGAGGCTAAGCGGCAAGATCCTCGAGATCGCCCTCTGGTGAAAAAATATTACATGCACGGGATCGGTCACCACTTGGGCCTTGACGTCCATGACGTGGGCAATGCCTACGAACCAGTGAAGGAAGGAATGGTATTTACGGTAGAGCCGGGGATCTACATAAGGGAAGAAAATCTAGGCGTCCGGCTCGAGGACGACATCCTGATCGGAAAGGATGAAAATATAAACCTGTTCTCCAAGTTCCCCATCGAGGTAGAGGAGATCGAGGATGCAATGAATCGATAAATCGTCGAGGATGGTCGCCGAGAAGCAGGCGTGAGGTTACTGCTGACTTACTCTTAAGTAAACTCAGGAAGGACCTCGCTCAGCGCGCAAAGGAGATCATCCATCGTCAAAGTAGTCTCGTTCCCCATATTACTGATGCGGAATGTCTTCCCCTTTATTTTTCCATAGCCTCCGTTAATCAGGAAGTTGTGACGTTCGCGCACAGCTTTGATAAATGCTGGGACATCGATATCACGATTGTTTGCCACTGCGGTGAGCGTTTTGGACCGGAACCCGTCTGGAGCGAATAGTTCGAAACCATTCTCCTTCACCCATTTGTGAACCTGAGCATTGGTTTCAGAATGACGCTGAAATCTCTTCTCGAGCCCCTCCTCCATGATAGATGCCACCATCGATTCCAGCGCGTAAAGCAGGCTGATTGACGGGGTTGAAGGCGTGTTGTCCTTTTTGTGGTTTTTCTCGAATTCGAGAAAATCGAAATAATAACCACGGTCGTGGGTTGTTTCTGCTCTTTGAAGGGCTCGCTCAGAAACGACAAACACGGAGAGCCCGGGAGGAAGAGCCATGGCCTTCTGGACCCCTGCGAGCAAGACATCGACTCCAATCTCGTCAGTTGGAATGGGGAGCGCACTGAAAGAGCTGACGGTGTCAACTACCAGCAATACATCGTCAAATTCTTTTACGACCGTAGCGATATCGGAGAGCGGATTGAGAACTCCAGTAGAAGTTTCATTATGAACCAGAGTAACAGTATCGAACCCACCCTCTCTGAGCTTGGCTCTCACCAGATCAGGGTCGATGGGCTGACCCCACTCGGCCTGAATCTTCTCGGCTTCTTTTCCGCAGCGCAGAGACACATCAAACCACTTGTCAGAAAAAGCGCCGCAGCAAAGGTTCAACACCTTTTTCTGAACGAGGTTCCGAATCGCCCCTTCCATGACACCCCACGCCGATGAGGTCGAGAGAAATACCGGCCGCTCTGTGCCAGCAATTTTTTGCAGGCCCGGCTGTATAGAAGCGTACAGAGTTTCAAAATCCTTCCCTCGATGCCCTATTATAGGGGAGCACATCGCTTCATACGTAGTGGGGGAGATGTCTACAGGTCCAGGGATAAAGAGCTTTGGCTTCGGCATTGCGACGAAACTTTGCTCTGGATTCCTGAGCTGTCGAGTGTGTTTCTCCGAATTTGTGAGCGCAGGTTCACTCACCGTCAAAGAGCTGGTGTTCGAGCTCTATTTCGAGGCGCCGTCGCCCAGCTTCATCGCTCCATGGGCTGGCACTGTTCTCGACGAGTCTCAGGATTTCAACAGAAGCCGCCCAGCGCGGCAGGGCGCCCTTGGAGAGAAGCTCGACCGCAGCAAAAGCACATCGAGAGAAATAAAACCATTCGCTCGGGGCCTTCCCTTCTGCGAGATTGGCTCTCTCTACGACATGGTAGTAGGCCTCCAGAGCCTCCCGTGACTTCTTCAGATCTTCGAAAATCTGGCCCTTCAGAAAGAAGAGGCGGTTGCTCAAGGCGTAAGGTGTATCAGGCCGTAAAAGGATTCGGTCGTAAATCTTAAGAGCGGCGACTAGGTTGCTTGGATCGCCGATTTCCCGGTGCGCTTCGGCGGCGAGCATGTGAGCATCAAGAAGCACTGGGGCCTCGGAGTTGAGAAGGCTTACCAATGTATCCAAGGCTTTTTGTGGAGCTCTGTCGATCTGGCTTCGAGCCAGAAGGAGTTTGGCGTCTGTCTCCAGTGAGCCTTTTTTTTCGATGACGGTATTCAAAAATAGTTCAGCATCAGCGTCTGAATTTTCTCCTCCAACCTTCAGAGCAGACTTCGCAGCATAGTATAACGCGGTCTCTGAGATTTCAGAGTTCTTTGTGGAAGAGGCAATATCCTGAAAGCGCGTCTGAGCGTCCAGCATGTCGCCATTGTGAAAGTGCGCCTCAGCGATCTTAAAGCGAATGAAAGGTGTCATCCGGCTTGTTGGATCGGTTTTGAGGAACTTTTTCGAGGCCTTAAGAGCCGGTTCCCAGTGTCCGGTAAGGCCGGCGACTTTAAGGTGAAGGTTAAGGTGTCGCAGTCTCTCTCTGGGACTCAGTTCGTCTACATCAAGAGACGCGATCTGAGTAGAGATCTTTTTCATGGCAGAATCGCCATAAGGCCCCTTGCGGACGGACACCTCTAAGAGTGCGAGTCGAGCTTCCGCGCTCCGGTGATGATCGGGGTTTCGGTCAAGAAATGTCTGGAGGAGATCACCAGCATTATCCGATTCCATGGATGCCTCGTGTAGTGCCCTTTCCAGAAGAAGAATGATTCGAGCCTCTGATGAGTCTATTGATTCGAGAAGGCTACGGAAGCTCGTCTTGTCGCCCGCCCGGAGCAGGCTAACCCCGGCATTTACAGCCAGAATATCGCCCTGACCAGCTGGCAGGGAACGGTGGGCCCGCAGAAAAGCTGATGCAGCTGAATTAAATTCGTCACCTTCAAAATAGAGCCGCGCCAGTAGGTGTGCGGACTCTTGACGGATGGTCGGGTCTCCGGATGATGCTTCAATTTTTGTCAGAGTGTTGATCGCGTCCTGTTTTTTCTGGTCCGCGATCTGGAGTTTGGCCATTTCAAGAATGGCACGATCCCAAAAAGGATGGCGGGGTATATTAGCTATCATCCAAGCAAGCCTTTTGTGAGCCTGCTCGTTGGATTCACTGGTGTTTTTCTGTGCAAGAGAAATGGCGTGGTAGAAAAGGGCATACCCCGTCCTAGTTTCGGTGCCCGGCGAAATAATAACCTCGCCTTCCGCGCGAGAGTCATCGGATTGGGAGCTCTCCCTGAAATCAGCCCATGTTCCTAATTGTTCTGCCAAGCGCTTCCTGAGAGGGGAGGCTAAGGCTCCTCCATGCAGTCGGTGAAAAGAGATCTCCAGAAGAGGGCTCCTCGGGTGGGTGTCGATAAGTCGAGTAAGAGTGTTGAAGGCCTCTTCTGGCTGCCCGGTTGAGCTTAGGCATTCGGCGAGAAAAACCTGAGCGCTGTGTCGTATCAACGGTTGAATGGGGTTTGGATCCTCAATGATCCTGCGCAGAGGGGCGATAGCGTCCAGCTTGTTAACCCTGGCGGCAAGACGTGCCCGCAGGTAGCTGACGTGGACTCGTTGTTGAATATTAGAGGGAACGATACTGTTAAGGGTTTGCTCTGCTTCGGAATTCTTGTCTCTTTTTATAAGTATCGTGGCGCGTAAGAGCCGAGCGTCCTGTGACAGTTGAGATTGATTGTCTTCAGTAGAGATTTTTTCGAGGAGAGCTTCAGCCCGGTCAGGATGTCCAAGGGCAGACAGGATATGCGCTCGCGAAAGAGAACTTTGCTCTCGAAGATTTTGATCACCGGCGTTTTCCAGCTGTTCGAAGAGCGTCATGGCATGGGTGAGTCTTCCCAGAAGGACATGGGCGTGCGCTGCCCAGAAAGTGGCCAAGGGGTCTTTGCCGGAGAGAGGCTTCTGCAGATAACTCAAAGCCGAATTGGCATGATCTTCTCTAGCGTTATGATGTTGCTGTAACTGCCCGGTTCGAACAAGTGCCTCAGCGAGCTTGACTCTAATCGTGGCTTGGGCCTGAGGATCATTCTCGAATTCTGATAACGATCCCTTAAGTGGAGCAATCGCCAGATCGGGGAGGTGCTTCCTGAGGGCGGTGACGCCCTTGGTGAACAGTGCGCTCTTATTTGGAGTATTGCTCTCCTGACCTCGCAGCAAAGAAGCAAGTACTACTAATCCAATGAAAGGAATTAATACGCGAAGCACGGATGGACGATAGCAGGCTGGAGACCAAATACCAGATTGGATCACATTGTTCCAAAGGAACGATCTCCCGCGTCCCCAAGGCCCGGACAGATATACCCATTTTTGTCTAAACATCTGTCTACAGCCGCGGCAATGACCGAAAGACCGGGGTGCGCCGAATGCAGGGCTTCAAGTCCTTCCGGGGCTGCAATTACACAGGCGAAGGAGAGCTGCTTGGCGCCCTGCCTCTTTAAAATTCTAATCGCTTCTATTGCAGTGCCACCTGTCGCCAGCATTGGATCCAGAACTATGGTATTGGAATTAGCGAAATCGACTGATGGATTTGGATAGTATACTTCGGGGTTCAGAGTTGAGTCGTCCCTGCGTATGCCGATATGCGCGACGATTGCATCCGGAATTGCGGTGATAAATCCTTCGGCGAGGGTCAGTCCGGCCCGTAGGATAGGGGTCAGGACTATCGGCATCGTGATGAGCCGACCATCAGTCTCTTCAATGGGAGTTTGCACGCAACATGGAGCGGTTGTTAGGCTGGCGGTTACTTCCGGCACCATCAGAGTGGCAATGTTATGAAGGATAGAACGGAACTCTTGAGAGCTTGCATCCTTGCTTCGGAGACGTGTCAGTCGATCTGCAATAAGCGGATGTTTCAGGATGGTCATTCTGGTCCTGTGGGTGTTAATTGATTTTCAGCTGCCGAGATGCTCTCGTAGTTCAGACTGCTTGATCCCCAGTTGCTGCGCAGTTTCCTTCAGATTGTTCCCACTTTGTTCGAAGGCCTTCTTGCATATTTCGCTGATGAGATGTTGCAGAAGGTTTTCGCCCGTTTCTGATGTGGACAGGAGGAGAGTGTCGATCGCCGTGCTGATTTTCTGAGTGAGAGAAAATGGGCTGCGCGCAAATGGGATATCTTCAGCAAGAAGGAGATCGGTAGTGCATAGCGCGGAAGCCCGCGCGATTGTGTTCTCAAGCTCTCTGACGTTGCCCGGCCAATGGTGTTGCTGCAGAGCTGCGATGGCCTCTTCGGTCAGGCGCATGCGAGCCATGCCTTGCTTTAAGGCCAGACGTTGTAAGAAGAATTCGGCAAGGAGAGGGATGTCTTCCGGGCGTTCGCGAAGGGGGGGGAGTGTAATCTCAACAACATTGAGCCTGTAGTAGAGGTCTTCCCGGAACTCTCCTTTGGAAACCTCGGCAGCAAGGTCCTTGTTGGTGGCAGCAACAATCCTGACGTCACTTCGCAAAGTATCGTTACTACCTACTCTTGAGAAAGTCCCCTCCTGAAGGACCCGAAGAAGTTTTACCTGCACTGCTCCTGGCATATCTCCAATTTCATCCAAGAACAGAGTGCCCCCATCGCATTGCTCGAAGCGGCCCGCGCGACGGGCAAATGCTCCAGTGAATGAACCTTTCTCATGACCAAAAAGTTCGCTCTCGAGAAGGTTTTCAGGAATGGCGCCACAATTAATAGCGACCATCTCCGATTTTCTTCTCGGGCTGTATTCGTGGACGGCTCGCGCTACCAGCTCCTTCCCGGTTCCACTTTCACCTGTAACTAATACGGGGGCATCGGTCTGGGAAACGCGGCCTACGATCTTGAATACTTCCTGAAGGAGTCTGGAAACCCCGATCATCTGAACCGGTCCCTCGGCGTCTGGCAGCGAGGGAATACGGTCATGTGCTTGTTTGCGCTGTTCAATATTCTGGAGAGCGGCCTCAACCACCGGGCGAAGTTCAAATGAGAGCGACTCCTTGCGCAACACGTCAAGGGCGCCTCTGCGTGTCGCTTCGATAATTTGAGAGGTCGTGGGGAATCCAGCGGTCAGGACAACCACGGCATTAGTGTNCTTTGCGCGTAACCGGGAAAGAAGCTCNAGACCNTCAAAGGGCTNTAANTGGATATCGGCAATTACGAGGTCGATCGNAGTCTTGCCTACNACNTTNATNGCNCTTTCTCCGTTATCACATCGCAGGATNCGCAAGCTNTCNGCCTCGAGGTGTTTNGTTGCCCAATTGAGNAAATCNAAATCCTCATCNACNAGAAGAATNGTCTTCTCGGTNGTGCCTCGAGCCAT
>PARF01000036.1:8788-28972 GCA_002709915.1 Roseibacillus sp.
TATTGTCCAAGNATTCAACGCTAAATCGAGCCGAATCGACGGTTNCGCTCCCCATACTCGGCGATNGCGGCCTTNAGGTCNGCTTCNCTGAAATCCGGCCAGAATTTTTCACTGATCACGATTTCGGCATAGCTGATCTGCCACAGAAGGAAATTGGAAAGGCGCCGTTCACCGGAAGTTCTAATCAAAAGATCAGGGTCAGGAATGTTAGAGGTGTAGAGACTTTTGCTCATCAAAGCATTATCGATATCCTCAGGATCCAAGGTTCCACTGGCGGCCTCACGGGCAAGTTGTCGGGCTGCATCGACAATTTCCTCTCTCGATCCATAGGAAAGAGCCAATACTAGATCGATGTCACTATTTGATGCGGTTTGCTCGATGGCCGAGGAGAGTTCCTTCTGGCAATCCGCGGGCAGATCTTCGAGGCGACCGATAGCATGCAGGCGGACACCCTGGCTTTTCATTTCCGGTGTTTTCACTCTCAGAAACTCCTTGAGTAGTGCCATCAGAGCGTGAATTTCTGCCTTGGGCCGGTTCCAGTTTTCGGATGAGAACGCATACAGAGTAAGAAAACGCACTCCTATTTTTTTACAGCCCTCCACTACCTCACGGACGGATTCAGCACCCGCACGGTGGCCCTCGCGTCGGGGAAGGCCTTTTTCCCGCGCCCATCGACCATTCCCATCCATGATGATGGCCAGATGCTGTGGGATTTGAGAGTCGCTCACCGATATATTCAAGTTTGAGTCAAGCTGCACAAGTCGCAGTTGCTTATATCGGATTCTGGTCGGAAAGGGAGAATTTCCTAGAGAAGAATTGTCTGCTCTCTGTCAGGTCCGATCCCTACATACTTTACCGGGGCCTCTGCTAATTCGGAAAGCCTAGTCAGGTAAGCCCGCGCCTCAGGGGGTAGATCATCCCACGAGCGGCACCCTGATGTATCGGATTTCCATCCGGGGTGAGTTTCATACACGGGAATGGCATGATTCCATGCATCGCGCTGGGCTGGAGGAAATGAGTGTTCTACTCCATCGATTTCGTAGGCCGTGCAGATCTTTATGTTGTCACGCTGATCTAGTCCGTCCAAGTTAGTGACAGCGAGATCTGTTACCCCATTGACCATCGACGCAAATCGAAGGAGAACGCAGTCGAGCCAACCGCACCGTCTTTTTCGGCCTGTGGTCGCTCCAAATTCGCGCCCTAGACCGTGAAGATAGTCTGAAAACTCCTGACTCTCAGTAATGTGGGCACCCTCGCCAACCCGAGTGGTATAAGCCTTNCAGACACCAATAACCCGGTCGATTGCGATGGGGGGAAGCCCGCTTCCAGTGCATGCACCTCCAGAAGTCGTATTGGAGGAGGTGACGAACGGGTAGGTCCCGAAATCAATATCAAGGAAAGTTCCTTGAGCCCCTTCAAAGACTATGCTTTTNTCGTTTTTCCAAGCTTTATGGAGGGTTGGAATCGTATTCGTCACATGAAGCCTGAGACGGTCAAGGGCAGACGCAATTGAGTCGACTACCTCAGCAGTATCATGAGTTGGCATCCCGTGGCGTTCCAGCGTGAAGTTTGCATCCTCAAGGCGCACAGCGATCAGGTCTCTCGCCAGGTGAGGATTAAGAAGGTCTGCCATTCGGAGCCCATTCCGAGTTGCCTTATCAGAATATGCAGGACCGATCCCACGACGAGTTGTGCCGATGGAAAATTTACCTCTAGCCTGTTCCTGAGCGGCATCAAGGTTGCAATGATAAGGTAGCACTACATGAGCCCGGTCCGAGATTAGCAGATTTTCAGGAGTGATAGTCACTCCCTGTTCTTCAAGGGTCTCAATTTCTCTGACCAATCCTATGGGATCAAGGACGACCCCATTGCCAATTACGTTTTGCTTATTCTCCCATAGGATTCCGGAGGGAACGAGATGAAGAATGTATTTGCTGGTTCCGACGATGACAGTGTGGCCTGCATTGTTGCCACCTTGACCTCTGACGACGACATCCGCGTCTTCGGTGAGATAGTCAACGATCTTGCCTTTTCCTTCATCACCCCACTGGAGGCCGTTAACTATGGTGTTCATAAGGCGCGTGTCGCTACACAGCTAGAAGATTCCCGCAATACATCAGACGTTATGTTCTTGGAAATACTACTTCGTGGCGTCAATAAGATCCGCGAACTCCTTAAAGAAGTAAGTGGCATCGTGTGGGCCCGGAGCTGCTTCGGGATGATATTGAACAGAGAAGACGGGGTCTGATGTAGAGCGGATACCCTCGACGGTCTGGTCGTTGAGGTTGACATGAGTGACCTCAACGTGGTCGGGCAGGGAGTCAGGATCAGTTGCAAATCCATGATTCTGTGAGGTAATGGAGACTGTTCCTGACCGAAGGTCCTTAACAGGGTGGTTTCCTCCGCGGTGACCGAATTTCAGCTTGAACGTTTTTCCTCCAAAGGCGTGAGTAAGGATCTGATGCCCCAGACAAATTCCAAAAATGGGTTTACGCCCAATTAGTTGCTGAATTTCGGAATGGATATAATTGAGTGCATCCGGATCTCCAGGACCGTTTGAGAGGAAGATGCCATCTGGATTGAGAGCCAAGGCTTCAGCTGCACTCGTGGACGCTCCTACCACCTGAACCTCGAACCCATGTTGACGGAGTTGCCGTAAGATATTGTATTTTACGCCAAAGTCGTATGCGACAATTCGATGCCGGGGTTCGGGAAGATCAATGTAATAGCCTTCCTGATTCAAACAGGGATTCGGGATAGTCCACCGACGAGATTCCTCCTGCCATTCGAAAGGCTTTTGAGTAGTGACTTCCTTAACGAAATCGGAACCTGCCATCAGTGCTGCAGAGCAGGCGTTGTCGACTGCGGTGGTCTCGTCAAGTTCGGTTGTCAGACACGCTCTCATTGCTCCAGCTGACCGGAGGTGCTTGGTGAGGGCCCTCGTGTCTACTTCCTGAATGCCAATAACTTTCTGCTCTGCGAGGTATTCCTGAAGGCTTTGGCTTGATCTGAAATTGGATGGGGTATGACAGAGCTCTCCAATGACGAATCCTCTCACGTGTGCTTGGCTAGATTCAGAGTCTTCCGGAATGATCCCGTAATTTCCAATCAACGGGTAGGTCATGGTAACGATCTGGCCGCGGTAACTGGGATCAGTTAGAACTTCCTGATACCCTGTCATGGAAGTGTTGAAGCAAACTTCCCCCGTCGAGGTGCCAGAATATCCAAAGCCCTCGCCGCGAAATACGCGACCATCTTCTAAAGCCAAAATAGCGTCCATCCGGCGCTCGGATCGTCGTGAAATGCCNGGCAATAGCAAGGTTTATTTGGGAAGAGAGCCAGGGATTTCCANCGCGTGGTNCCTACCAAATCACCTGACGAGATCTTGTGCCGGATTGTGAATAACTGACCTCGTGCCGAGCGATTGGAAATCCGGGGGTGGTGTGGCGAGAATCATTGTTACGTGATGAGAAGATCTACTGTGTTACGGGTCTAAAATGGAAGTTAGCGAACTCGAGGAAACGGTCCCAGTCGTAATCTTCAATGGAATGACCTCCTTCCCGAAGGTGGTAGCCGACATGGCTTTTAATGATGGCTTTACCGACTGCGGGAGATTGCCTGCTTCTCAGCGAAGATTTTACACCCAGAAGCCGATACACTTCACCCGCGTGATAGGCTGACAAATACTCACCCCTTGGGTCAGCCCAAGTATCATCAGTGCTACTATGAACGTAGACAGGGCGGGGAGCGATACATGCCAGAAGCATGTGCTGGTCTACTGGCAGGTCGTCTTCCTGTTCGACAAATTTCCATGCATTGCGGCAGAGCCAGTAAGGGAATCGCGTTACCATTTTCTTGAGGGTTTCCCCCGATTTTCGGCGCCAGAGCGCAGCTCCGGCACAACCTGACTGAGCGGAAATTGCGAGCGCGAACCGCGTGTCTTGCGCTGCGGTCCAGAGTGCAGTCTTGCCCATCTTAGAGTGCCCCATCACGGCGACCCTCGTATGGTCTATATCCTGATCGGCCTCAAGGTAGTCCATTGCTCTCATAGCTCCCCACGCGCAGGCGGAAATCACTCCCCACTCGTGCGCTTTTGGAAAACTCTGACCCTTTGGATAGAAAAGTTTGTGTATCCCTTTACCAAAATTAACTTCGTTATGAGCCACGAGATCTTCGTGATAAACGGCACCCAGGGCATATCCCTGTTTGATAAACTTCTCCAGTGGCCATCCGTTCTTGAGTTTGCCTGGCCGGAGAAGTGCTTCTCGAAAACTGTCACCAGAGGTGTTTTGAAAACTGTGTTTCAGAAAGCAGGGGACAGGTCTGCTGACGTTATTGGGGACGAACAGGACGACATGCATAGCCATCCTTCCGTTTTTATTGCTTAGATGAATCTTGATGTCTTTTCGTGTGGCGGTGGAGTCCATGAACTCCGGGTCGTTGTGAGTCACTTCAAATTCGGTAGTAACCGGTGATGAGGAGTTAGGGACCCGGCCATAAATGAGACTGCTGAAAAGGGAAAGAATCTCTGGTCGGCGGATATGATACCATTGATCAGGAGTTGTGACTTCCTGCCCGTCAGAAGTTACAAGTAGAGGAGGAAGGTCATAATGGGGTGTTTTAGCGTCGTCATAGTTGACATCGCTATCATACTCCTTTGCTTCACGGCCCTCAGTGCTGGAGCATAGGGCGAGCAGGGACAGGATTACTGGGCGAGCTCTCATGAATGGAGGGGACCGGAATCTAGCCGGAAAAGCAATGAGACTCTCGAGGCTAAGACTGAGTTGCAAGTGGCACTGCCGGCAGGAGCTCAATTTTGAAATGGAGCACCAGCTCTAACCCGTTCGTCACTGAGGAAATCAGTGTAGTGCCTATGGGTTATCGCAATTTCCTATGTAGGGTGCTCGCCTCGAGCCATGACGACCTTTCCTGTTCGTACGGTTTCAATGATGTCAAACTGAGAGATCATGCCAACAGCGGCGTCAACCTTTGGCGAATCTCCGGTGATCATCGCCGTCATCGAGGAGGGGGTAAGGTCGACAGTTTTCCCATTAAAGTGTTCGATTATCTGCAATGCGTCCGTGCGTTGCTGCGCATCAACGACAAGGAATTTAATCAGGAGCATCTCCTTGACGACGGCATCCGCAGCGGTGTGCTCGTAACAATGCATGACGTCGATCAGCTTGGTCACCTGTTTGACGATCTGTTCAAGGCCCTCCGGGGCGCCCTTGAGACCGATAGTCATTCTACTGAAGTGGGCATCGCGTCCCTGAGATACGACCAAGGATTCAATATTGTAGCCCCGCCTGGCAAAAACTTGGCAAATCCGCATTAGAACACCGGCCTTATTGTTTACAAAAATCGAGAGGGTATGAGTAACCTCATCGGGATTNATTGACGTCGGAGTGTCAGTTGTGACAATTGACCTGGGCATGAGTCAGAGAGGTTTTAGAGCAGGAGAACAGATTTGAGTGCTGGGGTATTGTGAGCGTGAGAGATTCCTAGGTTGATCCCACAGGTTTGGCCATTTTCGTCCTTGGCGGCTCGGTGAGCATGTCCTCGAGAGCTGCGCCGGCCGGAATCATTGGGAACACATTGTCGGTTTTACAACACTCAGCGTGAATCAGGCAGGGACCGTCGTTGTAATCGAGAGCTTTTTGCAGAACTCGGCCAGTGTCTGCCGGGCGTTTTATGTTAAACCCTTGTATTCCGTAGGCAGCTGCCAACTTAACGAAATCTGGATTTCCCTCAAGATCGACTCCGCTNTTACGATCTTCGAAAAATAGTTCCTGCCATTGCCGGACCATTCCAAGATAGTGGTTGTTCAAGACCAGAATTTTAAGAGGGAGTTTATGCAGGGCTGCGGTAGCAAGTTCAAAGAGAGTCATCTGAAACCCTCCATCGCCCACTATCGCGACGACCAATTCATCGGGACAAGCGAACTGTGCCCCGATCGCTGCAGGGAAACCGAATCCCATCGTGCCAGCTCCTCCAGAGGAGAGCCACTTGTATGGGGCATCATTCTTGTAAAACTGAGCTGCCCACATCTGGTGCTGGCCAACATCAGTTGAAATAATGGCTTCCCCNTTGGTCAGTTGATAAAGTTCGTCAATCACCTGCTGCATGCGCAAGCCTCCCTGCTTCCGATATTGAAGAGGAAACTTTTTCTTGTAAGAGTTCAGGTGCTTCAACCAGTCCTCCGTATCCAGGCGCTCAACCTTCTTNTTGAGCTTGATCAGAGAAGCCTTCGCGTCACCGATGATCTCAACGTCAGGTCGGATCATTTTGTTCATCTCAGATGGATCAATATCCATATGAATAATCTTGGCGTTAGCCCCGAATTTGTCGGCTTGTCCTATGATGCGGTCGTCAAACCGAGAACCAACATTGAGAATGAGGTCCGCTTCAACGATCGCCTTGTTGGCGTATGCGGTTCCATGCATTCCCAGCATGCCTAGAGAATAGTCATCGGTTTCCGGAAAGACTCCTTTTCCCAACAGGGTTGTTGTGACTGGGCATCCAAGAGTTCGCGACAATTTGAAAAGCTCCTCGCCAGCCCGCGCGATCATGCAGCCCTGTCCGGCAAGAATAACAGGGCGTTGAGCTTGGTTGATAAGACCAACAGCTTCGTCAATTGCGGCCTCGTCGATTTCCATGGACTTCTCGGGCTGGTATCCCGGAAGATTTACGGGTGGATCAAGGTCGCCGTTAAACGGGTCCTGAGACACATTCTTAGGGATATCGATGAGAACGGGGCCGGGCCGTCCTGTGGTGGCGATATGATGCGCTTCCCGTGCAATTCTCGGAAGATCATTGGTGTCCTTCACGAGGTAGTTGTGCTTCACGACGGGCATGGTAATGCTGAAAATATCAGCTTCCTGAAAAGCGTCTTTGCCGAGCATCCAGAGAACTTGCTGGCCCGTAAGGACGATCATTGGAACGGAGTCCATCTGGGCTGTCATCAACCCCGTGACGGTGTTTCCTGCTCCAGGACCGGAGGTCACCAGGACAGCCGCAGGCTTTCCGGTTGCCCGAGCATAGCCGTCGGCCATATGGACTGCGCCCTGTTCGTGCCTTACGAGCACAAACTTCATGTTGGTTTCGACCGTCTCGAGCGCGTCAAACATTGGGAGAGCAGCGCCCCCTGAGTAGCCAAAAATGTATTCGACTCCCAGATTGTCGAGCGTCTTCAGCAGCGCTTGTGCGCCATCCATTTGATTTGATTTCATGAAAATTGGGTCTTCAGGTGCAAATGCGCATAAGAATACCATTTGTCGAACTGAAAACACGCAATATTAAGGCAAAACAGCGTTTCTTTATTCACATATCCCGTGAAAATGAGGTTTTTACGATTAAAAATTGGAATAATCTCCATTTATAAAATTCAAAACGCCCCGTGCTAACGCTGGTCTCTGCGAAAGGAATGTCGACCGGTTGGGTCTTTTCCAGTCANCTGAGGAAGCGGTGCAATAGTTGGATTGTGCGCAAATGGGCGCTTTCTTTCATCATCTGAGACATTCCGAAAGCCTGTTTGGTGTATCTACCTGAGCGGAGAGTTCGGGACGCAGCCCCGTTTGACAGGGACCTCAGAGGGCGGGTCGTTGTCCCGACCTGCAGAAATTAAGAAGAGGCGACTGGCGGCAGGGGTGGCAGTGCCCGTTAGTCCAAGAGTGCCAGGATCGCCGCAATAGTGGCCAGAGCGTTTCCTTCAAGCCGGTTGTTGACATAGAGGTAGGTTCTTCGACCCGAACCTTTCTCTTTTCGGGATCGAATGAGTTTTGCCGACGCGTGGCGAACATTCTCCAAGACCTCAATGGTTCGGTCGTAGGGTGCGAAGGATTTAACAGCTCCGTCATAATCTCGTCCACGCTTCAGCAGCAATCTACANCCGGTGGGTGAATTCTCCGGATTGGGCCAACGCAGTTCTAACTGGTCAGCGAGGTCGGGCATACGCTGCCACTGGTTGTAGACGTGAGCTACGGAGTGACGCTCGAGAGTGTCGAAGTAGGATTTTTGAAGAAGGGAAGCGTTACGTATTTCGACGCCGAAGTCCCATTCTTTGGTTGGAAGTTTGGCGAGAAATGAGTTCAGGTCGGAAACAAAATCTCTCCCGTAACGGTAATCCTTTGGGTAAAAATGGGAGAATTCGAAGATAATCAGGCCCGTTTGCTCTCGGTGTTGAGCGAGAGGGGAAAGGAATGATTGAAGGAAGATCTCTGCATTGAGGTAATATGGATTGGCGCGGCCGGCAAACTTGCCGTGTCTTTTCAATGCAGGAAAATTCTTAATAGTGATCGTGTCAGTGACCTTATGAGCGAAACGAAAGTTGGAGGGCACCTTTTCAGCAAGAGCCGCGAGATATTTCTCGGAGGGGAACCGGTAGTAGGATGCGTCGACGCATACAGTGGAAAAGATTCCCCCATACTCCTCGAGGCAGGAATCCTCGAAGCGCGACTTGGAAAACCTCCCCCGGTATTCGTAACGATCGGATTGATAGAGTTGGCTGATCCAGCCGGGATATTTCCACGACGATGTTCCAATAAAAATGTCCTGATCAGCCAGTAGGTCGAGAGAGACTTTTAATGATGAGAGATCGATCATGGTCTCACCGGATTGGTTGCTTCGGAGCTGGCGTGGCTTTTGCCGTGGGGGTTAATGCTCTCAGGCCGTTATCGTTTCCGGGAATTTCTCCTTCCAACATTGCAACGCCAGACGGATTTCGTCAGTTTTACGCCTTGGAGAAAGCTCCCATACATGCGGCGTCTGGGGGGATACCATCCTTAACAGGCAGTCGTAATCGAGCGTGCCAGTGAAAGGGACCCGGTGATCGCGATCAGGCCAGACCACGTCGTGGACATGGGATCCGATGAGGTAAGGTTGCATGTTTTTCAGCCACGTCTCGTGTTCCAGTAGCCCAAGATTATGCTTTAGCTGGACGTGGCCGAAATCGTGCCAATACCCAACCCACTCATTTTCTGAGAAGTGCTCCTGAAGCAGAACCATTTCATCCTCGCTTGGCACATCCTCATACCTTGAACGTGATTCGATCGCGAGTTTGACTTTAAGTTCAGCCGCCTTTTCGGCGACCACTTCCAAGGATTCGAGGGCGCGTTGAAAGTAAAGCTGTCCAACCCGGGTCCGTTTTTTCACACACTTTTTCCGGAGTTTTTCATGATTCTTTTCAGCGTCCGGATACTCCTTTACCATTTGAGTAAGCCGTCCGGTCCATTTTGGGTGGGGCATCCGAGGCACTGAGCCCATATGNAGCACAAGATATTGAGCGTTAAATTCAGCAGCAAGGTCGAGAGACTTCAGAGTGAGTTTCAAAGCGCGGTCGCGATCAAAGGAGCGGTGGGAAGTAAATTCATAGGCATCAGGAGCGTCGATGATCACCTCGGTCGGGGAAGGAAAATAATTGTGAACGCCACAGCACCGAAAAGCGCCACCCTTGAACGCGCTTCTAATTCCCGGTAACTTGGTAATCGTCATGCCATGACTGAGTTCGATATCACGAACGCCGAGTTCGAGAATTTCGGCAATCATAGCTTCTCCGTCCGAATGGCGGGAGTTGTTCCAGCAGGTAGAAAAGGCAAGCATTTGAGACTCAGGAAGCCGGTGGCTACGAGGACAGGCAGAGATTTGATTCCATGCCGTTTTGAGCCAGTTCTCAAGAGTAATGGCTCAAGAGTAATTCCAGCCCCTCACGACTGCGCTGGGAGGAGCGGACTTACCATTCGGCTGGACCCACGGGCGCCTGTCGAGATCGTCGGTGGAGGCGCAAAAGNTAAAGGCCATTNAAAAAGAAGAGNGCCGACAGAAATGCAATGGTTAACTGCATGACGGCCATAGTAGCAACATGGTCGTCATGGGCCATCGCTCGGGCGACCTCGGTGGTGCGTAAGGCGTTGTGAATGAAGTCAGCCTCGCCACTTCCTATTGCGGCCTCCACGTAATTTTGGTCGGCGGTGGAGTGTTGAAGGAACTTTTGCTGGCCGTTGTAGATAATAGGAACGGCCACCAGGAGGCAGAGGGCAACTCCGAGATTGGTGAGCAGGACGAGAGGAAGGCGTGTGCGTCGTGGGGCGGCAACGCCGCGGTAAGTGGTAGGTGAGGGCTTCATCAACTGAGACTTGTTGGATCGATAGCCAACACGAATTCTCCTCGTGGCTCACGATCAGTAAAGGTCCCTAGCAATTTCACGGTTTGCCCTCCATACATGTTTTCAAATTTTTTAGTTAACTCCTTAAGAATACTAATGTGCACTTGAGGTTCCAGTTCTGATAATATTTCGAGGGTTGAAACAAGTCGATGAGGGGATTCGAAGTAAAGAGATGTGTGGCCACGCTGGAGCGCCGCCTCGAGTTCCCTCCGACGCTTTCCCTTCTTATATGGAAGAAACCCTCCGAAGGTGAAGGGCAGGGGGGGGAGTCCGGATGCGACGAGTGCCGTGGTTACTGCGCTTGGGCCCGGAAGCACCTCATAGGGGATGCCGTTTTCAATACACGTGCGGATTAGCCGGTATCCGGGATCTGAAAGGCAAGGCGTCCCAGCGTCCGAAATTACGGCAATCCGATCGCCGCTCTGCGCTCTGCCGATAATTTCAGGAATTTTTCGAGACTCGTTATGATCGTGAAGAGATGTCAGGGCTTTATCGATCTCGTAGTGTTTCAGTAGCTTGCGGGAATGCCGGGTGTCTTCGCAGGCGATCAGGTCAACCGAGTTCAGGGTTTCGATGCCTCGCAGGGTTATATCTGCCAGATTGCCGATGGGCGTAGGGACGAAGAAGATAGAGGGAGCGGCAGGCTCATCAGGCATGGCTGAGGTATATAGGAGTGATCACGGGGCCGGAAGGCCAGAAAGGAACGATCGGCTCTTATTGTTCTACTTATTTCACCGTGGGGANTTGCGGGACAGCAAATAGGTTTTGGTTGGGCNAAGTAGGACCGGAGCCCAGAGGATCCTAAAATCCTTCGGTAAATCTTGCTACCATGCTGTCGGTGGCTCTCTTAATGGCATCAACAAGAGCGCTTTGCCTGGCAGTCTGTAAATTTGGGTCCACAAAAAATCGTGTGGCTCCAGTGGTGCTTCCGCGGGCAAGAATTGCGGTTGGATTATCCGTGTCCACCAGCGACCAGTTCAAGTGCACCTTCATCTCGAGCTCCTCTGATCGCAAAGCGTCCTCCCTTGTCGAGCGGACTTGAAGATACTCGATCTTCTTTAATTCGGCCCGCAGATGAGCATCCGCTCGATCAATATTCGTGATTAGATACGTGCCGTCTCTTGTGAGAGCGTCAACGATACTGTTTGTGGCGAGTGCTCCGGCACGGGGGATTTGTGTGCTATTTTTGACTACCGCCACGCAGACAGAATGAACCTCACCGAGGTGCTCGGGCTTTGCGCTTCCCCATCGGTAACCGCTGCAGCCGATATGGGAGAGAGAAAGAATTGTGAGTAGACCCAATATAGGCAGATAGGCATGCGACGGGGCTTTCCTCTGAGATCTGAACATAGTGGGCCTTCCTAATCCATTCCTTCCAGTGTTTGCAGGCGGGCCTTAGCGCGGTTATGAAGCTCCCCTTGGCTCGATTGGCGAAGGACCTCATTGTAGTAGAGAATTGCAGAATCTGCCTCTCCCTTCCTGTAGTAAAATTCTCCTATGTCAAAGGTACGTTGAATGTCCCGGTTACGGATCTCTGAGATTCGAGTTCCTGCTGTATCGGCTGACTCGGATTTCGGGTGAGCTTGCCGAAGGTCTTCAAAAGTATGAAGCGCGCGGTCGAGGTTAGAGTTGTCACGGTTACCCTTGCTCGCTCCAGNAAGAAGCAATTCTCCTATTTTCAGNTGGGCACTCGGAGCCAGAGAAGATCTCGGGTAGTCATCCACCACCCTTTGGTAGGCGGACACCGCCTCATTTAACTTGGACTTTTTTCTCTCATAGACCTGCCCTATTGCATATTGGGCTTTGGCGGCAGACGGTGAGCGGGGAGCGTTGTCCCTTACCGTCTCGAGCATCGAGACCGTCTTCTTGATATCAAGGGCCGGTTTGAACCAGAGCAGTTTTCCTGTGACTTGTCCTTCCGCGGCAGCATGAGCAACTTTTGACTGATTGTCCCGGGCCTTGGTGTAGAGCGCCGATCCTTGGTAGCGGGTGATCAGATTTTGATAGGCATCAAAGGCCTCATCAATCTTGCCGTCCTGTTCAAGAAGCTGAGCCTGCCTGAATCTTGCGGCAGGGGCGAAGCTCGCATTGGGGAACCGGTCTGCCGTCGCCATATAAAGACCGAGTGCTTTCTTTTTTCGGCCAGCCGTATCGAAAGACTGTGCGCGCTGGTAAGTCGTTTTGGCGGTATTCTCCGAGTTTTTGAGAGTACCGGCTACGGGAAGGTCAAGGTCGGGTTCCGTAGCGCAGCCGACAAGGAGTAATAGCCCCCAGCCTGCATGATGAATAGGTCGGCGGACACCGGTCATATGAGAGATCGTAATGGTGTTACTTAAAAAACCAATGTGATTCTGGACGCCTAAGAAAGACAAATCAACCACGTGGATGGGTAGCAGTCACGCAGAACTTGCGAGCCGATGTTTTGAGGTGTTATTCAGTCCCCATTTCTCGTGCGCGAGCTGTGGCAGTATTGACCGCTGCGATGCAAGCTGCTCGAAACGCGTGAGCTTCAAGGGCTTCCAGGCCGGCGATTGTGGTGCCTCCAGGGGAGGTCACCATGTCTTTGAGGACTGCGGGGTGCTTCCCTGTAGATTGAACCATTTCGGCCGCGCCAAGGACGGTCTGAGCTGCCATTTGATAAGCATGTTCACGAGGTAGTCCATTCTGCACTGCGCCATCGGCAAGGGCCTCAATAAAAAGATAGACATAGGCTGGTCCACTCCCGGAAAGCCCTGTGACCGCGTCCATGAGAGGTTCCTTTATTTCGAGAGCGAGACCTACCGCGCCCAGCAGTGCTTGGCTGGTTTTCCCGTCTTCGCCGGTGGCACTGCTCCCCAAGGAATAAGCTGCCGCGCCTTTTCCAACCAGCGAGGGGGTATTAGGCATGGAGCGGACGATTCGCCCCCCTCCGGCTATTTCAGTTTCGAGACGCTCAATGGTAATTCCGGCAGCTACGGAGATGACGAGCAGCGTTTCTGTAGAGGTGCCGGAATCTCGTATCNGGTGCATGGCGGCTTGAACATCATGCGGTTTGACGGCGAGGAGAAGAACATCAGCATAGAGAGCGACCTCTGCGATCGATCNGGCTCCGGAGACCTTGCGCTCGGCGAGGAATCCCTCCTGTGCTGCAGCCACGTTATCATGAACCATGACGTCGTCCGCAGAAACAGCCCCCGCGTCGATTGCTCCAACCGTGAGGGCCTTTCCCATTTTTCCGCACCCGATCAAGCCAAGTTTCATGCAGAGAAGTCTCGAGTTTCAGAGTGGAAATTTCAAGTGCTTGAATCAATGTTTTATGGAGAATACTATGCTGCTTTTCAGCTTTTTCTTGAGAAGTCTGTCGCTCAGGGAACACTGTGGTCATGCGAATAGAAGGGAACAGAGNTTCATTCATCTCTCTCATTTTTTCGTGTTTCAGTATGATAGGCCTTGCCGGGCAAACGATTCCGCTAATCGGCCCTCCTATCGAGGCGAGAACTGTTTACCCGTTTTCCGTTGAACAGGTNATCCATCCCGTCGTAGCGAAGCTCCCCCCGCCGGATTTCTTCGAGGAGATTATTTCGATACCCATGGCGATTTCCTCCCCAAGTGCATTGGCCTCAAAGCATGTTTTGCAGGGTCTCGCTCACATCCAAGCTGCCTGGGATTTTGAAGCCTACCGCCATTTTTGTGAGGCCTTGAAATTGGATCCTGACTGCATGATGGCCTATTGGGGTATCGGACTGGCCCTCGCAGCTCCAAACAACGAATTCACCCAGCAGCGTCAGGTAGCCGTGATGCGGATGATTGAGCTGATAGACGCCACAAGGGAAGTTAACGGGAAGCAATTGCCTATCGCGACCAAGATGGAGCAGGACTATGCCCTCGCACTGGCCGAATTATTCAGATTGAGGGGAAAGGTTGGGGAGGCCTTTAAACAGTTGGCTGATACCTATCCGGGTAATCTTCAGTCTCAGTGCCTNGCGATTTATTTACAGCGAGATGGCTATGATCGATTCGGGCCGAGAGCGAAACAGTCGTTAGCAATCGAGCAAATGGGGGAACTTGTGGAGTCTCATCCTGATAACGTGGCGGTGCTTGGGTTCTGGGTAATGCTCCACGGAGAAGCTCCTGAGGCTACCACTAAACTGAGGGAGCAGATCCTTCCCGTTGTCAGGAAAATTGCCCGTAAGGTTCCGGACTTCCCTCCTTATCAGCACCTTCTGGGGCATTTTGAATGGCGTTGTGGGAATCACGCCCTGGCGGAGAGTGCGCTTGAGAAGGCGACTGCCCTCTATGCCGCCCATAACGAGAAGCATGGGCTAAGTGTTCACGAGTCTGATGGGTGGATCCGTTCTCAACTTTACCTCGCAACAGCCATGCAAAGCCGGGGTCACTTTGAAGAGGCGATGGCGATCGCGGTGAGGTTATCAGAACTCGAGGTGAGCTCCGATCGTCTNGGCTCCAAGGGCGCAAGCCTTCTGATGTGGGAGGCCAGAACTCTTCCTGCAAGGCTCTACCTGGCAAGAGGGGAAGAGGGCGACTTCGCGCGGGCCATCTCCAGCTTGCCAGGTAAAAATGATTCATTTCTGGAAGAGGTCAAGGAACGGACCCTTTCAGTTTTCTATCTTGAGTGCCTCATGCAATATCTTGAGTGCAGACAGGCTCTGGAAAAAGGGGAGCCCGACATCGCACAGCAAAAAGCATTGGCCCTGAGTGGTATTCAGCAGAGGATGGAGAGGTTAAAAAGTCAGGCTCTTAAAAGTGCCTCAATATCCGAGTATGTGCGGGCTCTTGCTGGAGTCAAAGTCTACGCCGCGGAGGCCCGGGGATTGGTGGCTCTGGCGCGAGCGGCCTCTGGTTCACAACGGCAGATTGCCAGAAGTTGGTTTAAGACAGCCGTCGATAAGCAACAGCGGCCAGCGCTTCTGATGCCTCCNGTAGTGCTCTCACCGATGGAGTTGCGGCTTGCGCAATATTATCTTGCTGCTGAAGAAAATGCGAAGGCTGTGGAAAGTTATCAATCTGCAATCAGGAGGCGTCCCAATGATCTTCAATCGTTAATCGGTTACCGTGATTCTCTCCGTGGATCCGGAAGAGAGGAGGAAGCCTTCCAGGTCGAGGCAGTGATTTCCGCTGTGAGGAAGTAACCGTGTTGCTTTTAAGCGGCCGACACCTCCGAGGCTTTGATGCCACGGAGCTCAAATACCCGCAGAATAGTGGCCTCNATCAGGTTTGCAGGGCAGGAGGCTCCGGCAGTGACGCCGACGACAACTTGGCCTTCGTCGAAAAGCTTGGAAGGATAGTCAGTTTCAATCTCCTTACGCGCCTCAAGGTCGTAATTGGCGATCTTTTCAAATGAAGCCAGACAGCTTGCATCCTGAATGAAAAAGGTAGGAAGTTCCTCCTGTCCGATCTCAACCAAGTGCGTGGTATTTGAGCTGTTATAGCCCCCTACCACCAAGAGGATATCCAAGGGGCTTTTGAGCATCTCGAATAGCGCATCCTGCCGTTCCTGGGTTGCNCCGCAGATTGTATCAAAGACCTGAAAGCGTTCACTCGACCCGTCCCGATGGGTGATAGCGTCGCTGATTCGGCGCTGTATTTCTTCCGTTTCGCTCTTCAGCATTGTAGTCTGGTTCGCTACCCCAATCTCAATGAGGTGAAGGTCCGGATCAAAATTGTCTGAGGTCGCCTTGGCAAATTTCTCGAGAAAAGCGCTCTTATCACCGCCGTTACGGATGTAGTCACAGACATAGTCGGCTTCATCGAGGGTCAGAATCACAAGGTAGTGGCCTTTACCGTCATCTCCTTCCGCCCGAGATGCGGTAGCGCGAGTTTCCTCGTGTCCTTTTTTTCCGTGGATAATGGAAGTCGCGCCGGTTTTGGCGTAGTTTCGCACGCGTCTCCAGACTTTCATGACATCACCACAGGTTGTGTCTATCACGTAACAGCCCGCCTCCCCGATTTTGTCCATGAAGGAAGTCGGGGCGCCAAAAGCGGGGACGAGGACGACGTCATCGTCCGAGAGGGTATCATACTGATCGTCCATCTCTTTCCATGGAAGGGAGACGATGCCCATGTCTTCGAGTTGGCGGTTAACCTCGGGATTATGGATAATCTCTCCGATTAGAAAAATTCGGTTCTGGGGAAAAACACGCCGCGACGCATAGGCCAGATCGATAGCCCGTTCCACGCCATAGCAGAAACCGAATTGCTGAGCGAGGCGCAGGGTCGTGGTCCCGATAGTGAGAGAGCCTCCGCTCTTTCGGAGTTTCTCCACGATGGGTGAGCGATAATGNTTCTCCACCTCCGCCTGGACATCTTCCATGACGTCTGGGCGGCGGACATTGATGCGCTTTCGTTTCTGTGGCGGAGCTTTGCTCAAGAGAGGATAGNAGGAGTGTAGGCGGGTATTAAGATTGGCGCAAGGGAAGCTGTCCCCCCTTTTCTTGCCAGAGGAGGCGGAATCAGCGGTTGTTTTTTTCCCACGAGAAGTAGTCTGGGATGGGGGAAGCTATGTGCTTGTGCATACGGGCGGCATAGCCATTAGGCCGTCCGGGAACATCAGGATCGTTAGTGGGGAGCCTTGCGATACGTTGTTTGTATGGCTCAAGAACCTTTTGCGGCTGGTGGTCCAGAGCATTGAGGGCCGCAACAGCGTGGTACGCGCTCGACGTTGTGGGGTCCGCATTCGCAAGAAGAACCTCGATAGCAGCATTGCCTCCNTTTTTGNTTGTCGGGAAAGTCGCCAAGGCTTCCGCTGCAGCAATTTGCACGCTGCGAGAAGGGTCCTTGAGGAGAGCTTGCAGGGCGCTCTTGTGCTTGTGGGTAACTTCTTTGCCGAGGTAAAGACAGGCAAGAGCAGCCCAGTAGCGTTGGGCCGGGAGTTCTGCACGAAGCATATTAGCAATACGTTCCCCGCCCCCCTTAGGGTCGAGGAGAATGTCCGAGGCCGCACGAATATTTTCGATCGAATACAGAGATTTGTCCCGGGCCAGATCAGCCGGTGTAAGGTTGTGCTGACTGGCAAGGTCGTGGAGTAGCCCCTCTGGAAGGAGTGCGACGTCAAAAGTCTTTTCAAGATTCTGATAGAGGGCCTCCCGCATTGATCTGAGAGTATCTCCGAAGGTGGCATCCTGCGCCAGATTGCGGGTCTCGTGGGGGTCCTTGGAAATATCGTAGAGCTCCTCGGGTGCCTTTCGTTCCCAGAACGCTGACTGGACTTTGTTGAGTTTTCCCTGCTTGTGGAGGCGACGCCAGATACGGGTGCTCTGAGTTTCCATCTGGTAGTGAAGAACCTGTCCGTGCGGAAGGTGGGGCATGAAATTGAGGATGTGGACAAACCGGCCGTCCGTAACGGTCCGTGAGCAATCGGGGCGTTCGTCCATTCGGCCCCGAAATCCAAACGAGTGAGTTGGTTTTGCGGTGACATGTTTTCCGGCGAAAGGCTTTCCCTGCAGGAACGCCGGAGGTTGGATACCAGCCAGAGAAAGCATCGTTGCTCCGAGGTCGACGAAGCCCACCAGTCTGTTTGAGGTGTCACCAGAGTTGTATTCCGGGGGCCGGAGATGTTTCCACTTTTCCGGGATGTGCATGATCATGGGAACGTGAAGGCCACTCCACCCGGCGTAGCGTTTGCCACGGGGCATACCCGATCCATGGTCCGCCCAGAAAATGACGATGGTATCGTCGGCCAGACCTTTTTCCCTGAGAGCGCGGAGATGCGCTCCGAACCATTGGTCCATCTGACTCAGTCGGTCGTAATATTGAGCCCAGTTATCCCTGACCGCGGGTACATCCGGATGATAGGGAGGAACAGGTGCCTTGGATGGATCATGCTTCGTTTTGCTGTTGCGAGATCTGATCTGGCTTTCGTGGGTGCAGGTCTGGTTGAAAATTGCGAAGAAGGGTTGTCCCTTTTTGCGCTTGTCGTAGTGCGCTTTACGAGAGGATTCGTCCCAGATATCTCTGATGTTGTGTTGAATGTTGTAGTCGGTTTTTGAGTTGTTGGTGCAGTAGTAGCCGGCCTCCCTGAGGTATTGTGGATAAAACTTCAACCATTCAGGCTTTGCTACCTCCGAGCGCATGTGGTGGGCGCCAAGCGAGGGGGCATACATGCCACAAATAATCGTGGTGCGGGCAGGTGCGCAAACAGGTGCAGTAGAAATCGCATTCTTGTAGAGAAGAGAAGACTTCGCAAACGCGTCCAGATTAGGAGTGTCTGCGTAGGTGTCTCCATAGCAGCCGAGATGCGGACCATGATCCTCGGCAGAGAGCCAGAGAATATTAGGGCGGTCGAGAGCCAGAAGAGGGAGCAGCCCGCCAAAGGTGATCAGGATGGTCAGGAGGTGGGTTCTAATTCTATGCATGATGAGGAAGAGCGAGGTAGGATCTGGCGTTTTCATAACAGATGTTACGAATGAGGGAATCAAGGAAGTCCTGATCGTTGGGGATCTCTCCGTTTTCGACGTCTTCAGCAATAATATTACAGAGAAGCCGGCGGAAATACTCGTGTCGCGGATACGAGAGAAACGATCGGGAGTCAGTCAGCATCCCGATGAAGCGGGAGAGAAGTCCTATTGAGGCAAGGGTTTGCAGGTGGTCCGTCATTCCCCGGAGGGTGTCATTATACCACCATGCGGAACCCCATTGGATTCGCGAAGGGGTTGGTCCCTCTTGGAACGAGCCACACGCAGAGGCGAAAAGCGCGTTATCTCTGGGATTCAGGTTGTAGAGGATGGTTTTGGGAAGAGAGTCTCTCTGATGGAGGCCGTCGAGGAATTGAAGTAAGCGCTCTCCCTGTGGCCAGTCTCCAATGGTATCGAACCCGCTGTCAGGGCCGATCTTCTCGAAAAAACGAGTATTGGGGTTTCTCACCGGTGCGAGATGGAGCTGCATGGTCCAATCCCGCTCATTGTTCCATCTGCCCAATTGCTGCATGAGATAATAGCTAAATCCATCGGTCTCACTTGAGGTGGCAGCGCATCCCGTGAGTGCACGTTGGAAGATTTGCGAAGCTTCCTCCTCTTCGCACGGTTGAATGGGGCAGTAGGGCATCCCGTGGTCTGAGAGACGACAGCCGGCAGCGTGAAAGTCATCATGACGACTCCGTAGGGCATCGATAAGTTGATCAAGGCTCGTAATCTCAATATCGCACTGCTCGCCAAGAGCCTTGCAGAATGGATTTAAGATGTGGGGGCGATCGACCATGAAGGCCTTGTCAGGCCTGAAAGTGGGATAGACTTTGGTAGTGATCCCAAGAGAGGCGCATGCCTCATGGTGGGAGAGGCTGTCGGACGGGTCGTCAGTTGTGCCAACGGTATCGACATTGAATTTCTGAAGAAGTCCCTGAGCACAAAAGTTATCGTCCTGGAGGCGTTCGTTGGCCTCATTCCAGATTTCCTCTGCAGTGTCCGGGTTCAGGAGGGTGCTGATTCCAAAGCAGCGTCGAAGTTCGAGATGAGTCCAGTGGAAGAGAGGGTTGCCCACCGTGAAGGGGATCGTCCGGGCCCAGGCTTCGAATTTTTCACGGGGAGAGGCGTCGCCGGTAATGTGTGATTCCGGTATGCCATTCGCTCGCATGGCCCGCCATTTGTAATGATCCTCACCGAGCCAGAGACTGCTGATATTATCCCAGCGTTTGTTTTCCGCGACCTCCTCAGGAGGAAGGTGAGTGTGATAATCTATGATCGGCTGGATTGCAGCTACTTCATGGAAAAGGCGCTCCGCAGTTTTGCTGCGAAGAAGGAAGTTGTCATCCAGGAAGGCTCTGGCCATGCCGGATCGTAGAGGCGCGCACCGGGTGAGTGAATCGGAATCTCACTCATCTTGATAACGCGCAGAATAGAGCAAAGATACAGTGCAAAAGAGTCGAATGCTTCTCACTGAGACCTCGATCTCCGAACGCGGTCATATTCGGGATTTACACACTTATCCTTCCACTGATTGAGAACTTCACGAAGGCCCGCGTCTGATTCCGGGTATTGACCTTTATCGTCAGTGCGCAGCTGCCATTCGGCGAGAATAGAGCGATGCTGCTCCAG
>PARF01000037.1 GCA_002709915.1 Roseibacillus sp.
TCTCTTTCCATCTCCCACCCTGCCGGAGCTTCTACCTTCATGGCGAAAGAGGACCCTCTGGAAAAGTCCCTCAAGAAACTTCACTTCCTTCCGGACGAACAATTCGCGGGCGCGGTTCAGGACCTTCTGGAGCGAAACAACGAACATGATGACGGCAGCATCTTGACATCCATGTATGACGTTGTTGAGCTCCGTCCATCCTTTATCCGGTTACCAATCCTACTAGAGTTGGCACGCAGGGACACCGGAGCGACAGGGCTTCGCGCTACGATTCTTTCCGAACTCCAGGAATCTCTCGAAGAGGACCATGGAGAGTCATGGACCGATTGGGCTCTTGCGCTGTCCGAGCTTCTGGCCACTAAAGAGGGTTTCCTTCCGACGGATGCTTCAACTGAGGACTGAGAGCCCTGTCCGAAACTCCTGTCTCGTCCCCTTAAAATTCGTGTGGATGTCTCTCACTCCACAATCAGCACACCCTTCATCACTCTCCAGTGTCCCGGGAAAGTGCATAAGAAGGGATATCGACCCCGTTGGTCCGGGGCCGTAAAATCTCCTTCCACCTGCCCCCTGCCATTCACAAGAGGTGTTGCCCAGATCACCTTTTCGGAATCCGGGACGTATCCTCTGGCCACTGCGTCCGGATCCTGGGCCATCTGATCGGCAAGCAGGCCAACCTCCTCCTCCGAATCGGGCTTGACGATCACCATGTTGTGGATCTGGAGGTCTGGATTCTGGAAAGAAATACTTACAGACGCTCCTGCCTTGAGACGAATCTCACTAGGGAAAAACGCCAGTTGATTCGGTACTGCACTGACTCTGATCACTGAATCCTTTAATCCGTGATACAGGGCATACCGTGCAGCCATTCTCCTAAGGTCATCTTCCGCCTCGGGCACAGCAAGCCCCTTCAAACTTGTTCCCAGAGGATCATAGAGATAGACAGGTGCATACCCTCCCGCCCCCCTGCCCCTGACATACTGGACTTCGATCTGGTTGAGGCCCTTCCGCAATTCGACCTGCACGTTCCAGTCGGAACTCCACCAGTTGGCCGAGGAAATCACCGGACTACCGTTCAGCAGGACCTTGACGTAACTGTGCCTGATCGAGAGGACCGCCTTGCCCTTTTCCGGAATTTCCACGTAGCTGCGCATCGTTCCGAAGGAGCCTGCATTCCCTCCAAAGGAAAAATAGCGCTCTTTCTTCCCCTCTTCCTTAAGAAGCCAGTGTATTAATTTTCCTTCCTCAGGTTTTTTCAGCACAGGAATCTCCCGGCCCATTCCCGAACTGACACCATGGCTCGCATCTCCGAGAATGGTTTGAAGATCCTTGCTTCCGGAGACGTCCACCTCTCCGAGGAGGGCTGCATAGGTCTGATCATTCTGTTGGAGATGCGAAACCACATGAATCACTTCAGTACGAACCCTGGGGTGCACGTCTCGTGACATTCGCAGTAAAAGGCCGTGGACCTTTTCCAATCGCCCTTCCTGGAAACGGATCAGATGAGTTGCCGCTGCCCGAATCCTGTAGTCAGGAGAGCTCATCAGCCTCTCCAGAAGGGTTTGCCGCACCTGCCCCTGATCGTGAAGGATCCAGAGCCCCTCGAGGATAGCCTCATCCCTATCCTGACCTCGCAACCACGCATCAACGATCTTCACCACTCCCGGGGTATGCCGTAGCTTACGCCTCGCATGGTCCCGGATAACGTCCTGAGGATGTTCAAGCAGGGACAGAAGCTGTCGGGGTGATGCCCCCTCAACACGCGGCCAGTCCCTGACCAACGGTTTTCCGTTGTAGGTGATTCGCCAGATCCTCCCGGTATGGGGGTCCCAACGGGGGTCCCGCATCGAGTTCTGGGCGTGACCGATAATCCGTGTGCAAAAATCCGAAACATACATAGCTCCATCAAAGCCAAATGCGATGTCGACCGGCCGGAAAAGGTCACTGGGCGACGACAGCAGATCGAGCCGGTCACTCGCCTTGTAATAAGCGCCATCGGCTCTGTGCTTTGAAATCGAAACAAAGCATTTCCGCAAAAGAACCGCGGAGGCCATCCCCTGCTGATACTCATCTGGAAAATGAGGACTCGAAATCACACAGGCAGCCGATCCCTTCCCGTAGGCAACGGAAACGGCCCGACGGAACGGATGGTAGACGCCAAACGGACTCCACGGGATAGCATGACTATCCTGAACAAAACCATCTCCATACATCTGAAACAGATTTCCCCAGCGATCCCATGTCACCTTCCATGGATTGGGCGTCAGCGTCTGGTATTCGCGCTCTACGCTGCCTCGGCGGAGGTCTAGCCGGTAGGTAGTGGCATCGACACCCCGGGTTACCCCATGAGGCGTTTCCAGCTGGGAACGGTGGAAGACCCCATCACAAAAAATGACATGGCCCATAGGCCCCATCCCGATCATGCCTCCGTGGTGCGCATCGGTAACATCGATCCCCCGCAGGATCTCCCTCTTTTCATCAGCCTTTCCATCTCCATCCTGATCTCTCATGAAGACGAGTCGCGGCTGATGAGAAACAATTACTCCATCGTCATAAAAGGCCAACCCGTCAGGAACAGTCAGATGGTCCGCGAAGACCGTTGACTTGTCCGCTCTCCCATCACGATTCGTGTCTTCCAGAATTAGAATCTTATCATGGGGAACGTCACCCGGAATCGTCCCCGGAAAAGACGGCATCGTCACAACCCAGAGGCGCCCTCTGGAGTCAAAGGCGATCTGCTCCGGGTTCCGTAGCTCAGGAAATTCCTTCTCAGAGGCAAAAAGGTTCACTTCGTAACCGTCTGCAACACGGAACGATTTCAGCATCTCATCCGGTGACGGCAGCTTGGCCGGGGTTCTCTCAATGAGAGGAGGAAGAGTCAGCGGAGCTGGATCAAACTCCATCAAGCGATCTCCAGCCATGGCATGTATCAACGCGTCAGATCGAGAAATTAGCTCATGGAAACGTGGAATCTCCGCATCGTATTCATGGGCCCTCCCCCGGACTCCAAAGTAAAGGACGGTGTTCACAGGTCGCACAACTGAGGCCACATATTGCGCCTTTCTCCGGACTTCCTGTGCCACGACGCCCGCACGAGTAAAATCCAGCTTCGAGCAGGTCTCTTCTCCGAGGAGCTCACGACTCATAGTCCTCGCGATCACGGAGTATCCTTTCTCATTAAGATGAATCCCATTGCTGGTAAGCGGGGCCTCCTCTTCCGCATAGGCGGCCAGACTCGGGGTAAAGAGATCTATAAAATCAGCCCCCCTTTCCGAACTGACTTCACTCATGATCTGCACGTAACTGCGAGTCTCTGCATTCCGGCGACCTGGCTCAGGGTAATATGGGTGCTTGAGGTCCTCGGTCGCAATCGGAGAGAGAACGACTAGGGAAGCTTCTGGGTGGCGGCGCTTCATTTCCCGCAGATAACTCTGAAGATCCTGCCGGAAAGCATCGATCCCCGCCTCACCTGCAAAGGACTCGTTAATCCCAAAACCAAGAATCACCACATCGGCAGGCCACCGGTCGAGAAGCTTCCTGAGGTGATTGGTATAACGCTCGGGACGCAAGCGGTAGCCTACCTCATCCCCAGTCCATGCAAGACTGCGGAACTCGAGCTTCTTCGCCGGATGAGCCATCTGAACCGCAGCCTCAAACAAACCATGCTCCTGCAAACGACCAACAAAGGAGTTTCCGTAGAGCAACACTCTTCCATGCTTCTCAAGGGTGAGTTCAGAGCGAGCAACCAGACTGGCAAGCACCAGCATAACGAAACAAGTGATCTTCGGCATGAAATCTTCTCAGGTAAGGATTTTCTTCACGAGCTGGCCATGGACATCGGTAAGACGATAATCACGCCCCTGGAATTTGAACGTGAGTCGCTTGTGATCCACTCCGAGCAGGTGCATCAGCGTGGCATTCAGGTCGTGGACATGCACAGGATCCTGAGTGACATTGTAGCAGTATTCATCAGTCGCGCCATGGACATGACCGCCCCTCACGCCTGCCCCTGCCAGCATCTGGGTGAAACAACCGGGATGGTGGTCACGGCCAGCAGCATCACCGGGCTTCTGCGCGTAGGTGGTCCTCCCAAACTCTCCACCCCATACGACAAGGGTATCTTTCAGGAGCCCTCGCTGCTTGAGATCCTTGATCAACCCGGCCACTGGCTGCTCGGTATCCCGACATTGGCGCGAGAGAGTCTCTTTCAACTTATCGTGCTGATCCCATCCCATGTGGAAAAGCTGGATGAAGCGAACGTCTCGCTCCGCCAGACGACGCGCTACTAGGCAGTTCCGCGCAAAACTCCCCTGTTTTCCCACGTTGGGTCCATAGAGTTTCAAGATGTGTTCCGGCTCTTTCGAGATGTCTGCTAATTCTGGAACACTTGCCTGCATTCGGAAGGCCATCTCATACTGGGAAATCCGTGATTCAATCGCAGGATCACCAATGAGCTCGTGCCTTTTCTGATTAAGCTGCCGGAGATCATCAAGGGTATCTCTCCGGATTCCACGATCTATCCCAGGAGGGTTCTCGAGGAAATATACCGGGTCTCCGGTATTACGTAGCTTCACCCCGGAATGCTCAGCGGGCAGGAACCCGGAATTCCATAACCGGCTGTAAAGGGGCTGGGCTCCTCCAGATGTCGATCGCGAGGTCAGGACAACATAGGCAGGGAGATCCCTGTTCAAGGCCCCTAATCCATATGAAACCCACGATCCGATACTGGGTCGCCCAGCAAGCTGGAACCCGGTCTGGAAAAAGGTGATGGCGGGGTCGTGGTTAATTGCTTCCGTCTTCATCGAACGAATAACGCACAGGTCATCCGCGACATCGCCCCAATGGGGAAGCAGCTCGCTCAACTCCAACCCCGATTGGCCATGAGCGGAGAATTTGAAAGGACTGGGCAAGACCGGCAGCTCCTTCTGTCCCGAGGTCATGGTGGTAATCCTCTGCTCCCCACGCACTGACGCGGGCAGCTCCTTCCCCCTTTCTTTTTCCAGTCCCGGCTTGGGATCCAGAAGGTCCATCTGGGAAGGCCCTCCTGACATGAAGAGAGAAATCACCCGCCCGACCTTCGGATTTTCTGACGTTACTGCGGCAGCTCTTCCTTCCTTGTCAAAAAGCAGGGAGCCCAGCGCCAGTGCCCCGAAGCCGTGGCCGGAGTTCTGCAGAAAGGAGCGTCGTCCCAGAATCCTCGAACTCTCACCCTGCTCGCCCACGGATGCCAAAAAGGAATTCTTATATCCAGCTCCCTCCTTCATCTGTTAATCACTTCATCGAGGTTGAGAATGACATTAGCCACCGTTGTCAGGGCTGCCATCTCCGGTTTGGGAAGGTAGTCCGCAACCTTTGATTCGCCCTGACCGAGTAAATCCTCGGCAGCCTTGCCATCCCTGCGGTAGTGCTCCACCCGCCGTTCATATCCCTTCACCAGAATCTCCAGCTCCTCCTTCTCAGCCACTCGAGAAGTGGCACATCGAAAGCCCCAAGCGATTCTCTCCCCCGGCGTTCCTCCCTTGGTCATCATGCGCTCTGCAAATTTTTTCGCCGCCTCAACGTAGGTCACCTCGTTCAGTAGGGCGAGGGCCTGCAAAGGAGTATTGGTCAAAGTTCTCTTCACCGAGCACATCTCCCGACTGGGCATATCAAAGAGAAGCATACTCGGAGGGGCCACTGTTCTCCGAATACGGGAGTAAAGACTACGTCGATAAAGTTTCTCTCCATGATCCTGCACGAAGGTCCCTCGTTTCTCCACTTCCAGCCAGAGTCCAGCTGGCTGGTAAACCCACCAGCTTGGACCTCCCAGTCGCTCTACCAGCAGACCTGAAAGAAAGAGAGCCTGGTCACGCAGCATCTCAGCCTGCAGCCTTGTTCTCGGACCCCGGGTCAGTAAGCGGTTCTCCGGATCACGCTGGAGTCTCTCTTCGTCAATGATCGAACTTTGGCGATAAGCCTGACTCATAACCAGCCCTTTGATGAGCCCCTTGACGTCCCAGCCCGAATCCACAAAGTCTACCGCAAGCCAATCAAGGAGCTCAGGATGACTCGGCCAGTCGCTTTGTCGTCCCAGATTTTCCGAACTTTTCACGATCCCGATCCCAAAGAATTGCTCCCAGATTCGGTTTACAAAGACCCGGGAAGTCAGGGGATGCTTTCCATCAACCAGCCACCTCGCCAGATCGAGACGAGTCAGATGCTTTCCCTCCGGGACCGGAGAGAAAGCCTGTGGCAGCCCGGGCCCTACTTCCTCTCCTTTGTCATCATACTGCCCCCTTCTGAGGATAAACGCCTTTCGGTCGACTTCATCACGCATCACCATGACATGCGGGTGGGCCGCCTCCAGCTCCTTTGCCCGGGCACTTCGCTCCTTCCCATCCGGAACATCCGTTTCAAGCGTCTTCATCGCAGCCTCAAAAAAACTCTTGCGATAACGATGACGGGGTTCGGCACTGCCTCTTAGATTATTAATAAACCCTTTTTCGTTCAGCCCATCGAACATTGCGAAAAGCTGATAGAATTCCTTCTGACTGATGGGGTCATATTTGTGGTCGTGGCAGCGGGCACAACTCAGGGTCAACCCAAGAAACACCGACCCCATGGTTTCCACCCGGTCCATGACGTATTCCGTACGCCACTCCTCTTCGATTGCTCCGCCTTCTGTCTGGATTCGATGATTCCGATTGAATCCGGTAGCCACGATCTGGTCATCGCTGGCATCTGGCATGAGATCTCCCGCCAGCTGCCACACTACAAACTGATCGTAGGGCTGGTTGGCATTGAAGGATTCAATAACCCAGTTCCGCCACGGCCACTGAGCATTCTCAAGATCATTGTCATAGCCGTGACTGTCTCCATACCTTGCCCCGTCCAACCACCACGCCGCCATGCGCTCCCCGTAACGGGGAGAACCCAGCAGACGATCCACAACCTTGCCGTACGCTTCATGCGAACGGTCCGCGAGAAAAGCATCTACCTCTTCGATACTCGGCGGAAGTCCCGTGAGATCGATCGACACGCGCCGGATGAGTTCTTCCTTCGCGGCTTCTTCCTGCAGTTCGAATCCAGCCATGGAGAGCGTCTCCTGCACGAAGGTATCGATAGCCTGCACCGTCCCACCCTTCACATTCGGAAGCCCTCTCTTAACCGGGGCCCGGAACGCCCAGTGCCGCTCATACTGAGCCCCTTCCCTGATCCACCGCTTGATAATGTCCTTCTCGGCATCAGTTAATTCGGTCCCCTCTCCCGGCGGAGGCATGACCTCGTCCTGATCCTTTGAAAAAATCCGATGGACCAGTTCACTCTGAGCCGGCTCCCCCGGAACGACCGCACGCAATCCATTACGCTCCATATATGCGGCCTCTGGGTCATCGAGTCGCAAGTCCGCCTTCTGTTGCGATGCGTCCGGGCCATGGCAGGCAAGGCACTTCGCAGTTAGAATCGGCAGAACCTCTCTGTTGTACTCCACCTTTCCTCCTGCGGTCAGCAAACCGCCGAGAAAGATGACTACACATGAAAAAAGCCTCATTGACTCCTGATTAATTCAGGATCATTGCTCCATGGCAATGAGAGGATCATCATCTGATCATGGTGAAGTGAAGTTCAGCGCTAAAATTGGGATTGATGACGGCTTTCCCTCTCCCTAGTCGTTGGAGATGCACCGACTGTTCCTTCCCCTGGTTTTGGCCCTTTTCGCACCTCTTTTTCCTGCCGGAGGGGCGCCCATTCTTAACCAGCGAGAACTTCTCGAGGCCCAGAGCTTCTGGGACAATCGCGACTTCGATTGGTTCGAGAATAATATCCCCTTCCTCGATACTCCTGACGGGGATATCAACACGACCTACTATTACCGTTGGGAACTGGTCAGCAAGCACCTCACCTATGGTTCGCCCACCACCGGATATCTGTGGACGGAATTCATCAACCGCCCTTTCTGGTCGGGGGCTTATGGGGCGATTGCCTGCCCGAGTGGCCACCAGTTCTATGAGNCTCGCTGGTTACACAACCCCCGCTANGTCCGGGANTANGCTCGCTACTGGTTCCGCACNCCAGGAGCGCANCCTCAGCGCTACTCNGCNTGGATGGCAGACTCGGCATGGGCTACTCATCTGGTNCACCCCAACCNGAAATTTCTTGCGGACCTCCTTCCTGACCTAAGAAAAAACCTCGATAGCTGGACAGGCAGATCATGGGTGGAGGAGGCCGGCATGTTCTGGCAGGTCGGCCATGACGACGGCATGGAATTCAATATTGCCAGCCGCCAGACAAAAAACATTCTCTCGGGAGCACCAAGCTATCGTCCAAGTTTTAACAGCTACATGTGGGCTGACCTCCAGGCTCTGGCGAGGATATCCCACCTCCTCGGCGACCATGATGCTGCCAGCAGCTATGAGAAGCAGGCCGTAGCCTTGAAGGACACCATGCAGAAGAAACTCTGGGACCCCCGGCGCAAATTCTTTCTCGCGATGTTCCGGGACGATGAGGAAGACGGAGAAGGTAACCGAGTCAAAAAAAATACCCGAATCTACGAAACCGGTAAATTTGCTGGAAGTCCTCACGGACGTGAAGAAGCCGGGTATGTTCCCTGGTCCTTTAACCTCCCGGACCCGGGATACGAGGAAGCCTGGAAATTCCTCATGGACCCGGCGTATTTTTTTGCAGACTTCGGTCCCGTTACCGTGGAGCGGAACGACCCCCTGTTTCTCCTTAAGAATAGCTGCTGCTGGTGGAGCGGACAGAGCTGGCCCTTTGCCACCACCCAGACCCTCAAAGGTCTCGCCAATCTCCTTCACAACTACACTCAGGATCATATTTCCCGGGAGGATTACTACAANCTGCTCCATATTTACGCTCGCTCCCACCGCAAGAATGGTAAGCCTTACATTGCCGAAGCTCTTCACCCTGATACCGGAAGCTGGGATCATCACGACTTTTACAACCGGAGCGAACACTACTTTCACTCTGGATTTGTCGACCTGATCATTACCGGGTTGTGCGGTCTCATTCTTGAGGACAAGGACACCCTCACTGTCGATCCCCTCATTCCAGAGGACTGGGACTACTTTGCCCTCGATGAAGTTCCCTACCGGGGCCACCTCGTCTCACTGNTNTGGGACCGGGACGGCTCACGCTACGACAAGGGAGCCGGTCTCCATCTCTTTGCGAATGGCAAAAAAATCGCATCTGCCCCCACTCTCGGAAAACTATCCGCACCATTACCNGCTGCCCGGGAAGTTGCTCTTCACCCACGTAGAGAGGTTAACTATGCCGTCAATAACGACGGAACCTGGTTTCCTCGCTACCGGGCCTCACATACCGGACCGAAGTCGTCGCTTTCCTTCGTCCACGATGGAAATACCGCATGGTATGACCTCCACCCACCCCTGCGCTGGACCAGTGAGGAATCTCCAAACGACAAGGACTGGGTCGAGGTTGACTTCGGAACCCTTCGTCCCATCACTACCCTGAAGGCCTATCTCTTGGACGATGGAAACGATCAACCCGTCACCATCCCAACAGCTATTCAGTTCGAGTATTCCGTGGATGGGGACGGACCCTGGCAACCGGTTCCCTCCGCTCCCGGAGCGTCGAGGACNATCTCGGGCGGAAAGCCCTTCATCGTGCAACACCCGGGATTCAAAGCCCAGCGCATCCGGGTCACTCTCACCAACCGCGCAGACCAACGCTCGGGCCTGACCGAGCTTGAGGCCTGGGGTCCACTGGANGGCTCCTATCTTCCAGCTCCCGCCCCGGCCGGTAATATCGCCTTCAATCCAGATCCAAAAGGCGGCGGATTNCCCAANGCGAGCGCATCGTTTCACGATCGATACGGTGGAGTCCCCTCCAGCGCTCACGATGGGATCATTATTTACAGGGCCACTCCTACCAATCGCTGGACCTGCTATGGCTCACCCGACCAGAACACCGACTGGTTTGCTCTAGATTTTGGAGAGAAGAAGACCTTCTCCCGCGCCATACTTCATCTCTACGATGACCGTGGAGGAGTGCAGGCTCCGAAAAAATACACCCTCCAGCACTGGACTGGACAGGAATGGATGGAGATCCCGGGACAGCAGAAGACCCCCGCGAAACCCAAGGGAAGTGCAGCTAACACCGTCATCTTCCCACCTGTTGAATCAGAGAAGCTTCGGGTAGTTTTCACTCATATTGGTAAAGGTCATACTCGAAGCGGCCTGACCGAAATTGAAGTGTGGGACAAATAGGACCACCCAGCAGACTTATTGAGATACATCTCCAATTTCCTGAAGGAATGCCTCTCCGAGAAACCTCCCAGCCCAACTTGAGCAGCATGCTCGCTCGACAGCAATCCTCTTCCGTCAGATTAAACAGGCCTTCAGCCGCCGAGTCGCCCTGACTGCAGCCCTGCTTGCGGTAGGATGCCATGTGGGCAATTCCGCTCTCAATATCATCGCATCCAAACACTTTATTACCGAGGTAGGATGGGACAAGAAAGCGTACACCTATCTTGAGAGCTTTGGAACCTGGTTCTCACTTGGAGGAGCCTTCATCGGTGGATTCGTTGCCAGTAAACTCGGAGCCAAGCGCTCTGTTGTCATTGCTGGCACCCTGATTGCCCTCGTCTGGATCACCTTCAGCCAGCTCGAGTCTTTTTGGACTGAAGAGTGGCTTATCAGGTCCAACATGTGGGTACTCGCAAGCCTTCTGGGACTCTTCAGCGTTTCACTCTTCACCCTTTTCATGAATGTCTCAGAACGTCGGGTAGCCGCCTCCCAGTTTACCGCCTACATGGCTCTTCTCAACCTCTCTATCTTTCTCGGAAACAAGGTTGCAGGCCCCTTAGAATCTGCTCTTTCCTCCGTGCCAGCGGTCTGCTTTGCCTCTGGCCTCTTTCACCTTGGCGTCATGACCTTTGTCATTCTGGCCATCAAACCACCGGAAGAAGCCCCCTCCCTTCCAGGATTGAAAATGTCCTTCGCGGATCAGTGGCGCGAAGAGCTGAAGAAAAAAGGTGAGGAGTAAATGCCGGGGTAAAAACTTCCCCACCTAAGGAACACTAATTCTCCCGGACCCATTGTTCTATCCTCTGCTTGACCGCTTCCGGGAAAAAGTCGAACAGAAGGAGCGGATTCATCCCACCAGCCGCCATGAAATGGTCCCCATCGTAGGTAATTGTAAGCGATTTATGGTAGGACTGTGCCAGTCTCTCGGACCACCGTGGCCGCACAATAGCATCACTGTCCGCGATGAGATGCAGGGTGTTGATATTTGATGCGCTGTAGATATCCGGAATGTTTTCCAAACCCTCCCGGTCATACTGAGGAGTAAGGTCTTCTATCGCTGCACTATTGATGAAGATCGCTTTTCTTACCTTCGCCAAGCTCCCAAGGTCCCGCTCCGAATCTAGGAGATTGAAAAGGTAGGAGGCGAGCGCTCCTCCCTGCGAATACCCGATCACCAGATCCACGTCTCCGGGAATCCTGTTATTGGCGTAGTCGATCACATAGTCGACCGATTCCTCCAGATCCCCATAATCGGCAGAGAGACAGTTCCACCATTCTCTCCCGACGATATTGAGGAAGGGGTTACTGTGAGGAGCCTGCGCGTAGAAAAACCGAGCCCGATCGCCGAGGGCGTCTTCCAACTCCTCACAGAGGGGACTACGCTCCATCCATCCGGCAAACATGCCCTTGCCGTGCAGGACCAGAATGTTGGCCGGTCGCCCTTCCGGCAAAATGCTCCCGTAGTCTACCAGACGAAAGAGAACGCCTTCATCTGCCCTTTCGGTATACTCATAGCCGGCATCCACCGGCCGCACCCATGCTTGGTTCACATCATGAAACGCTCTGTCACCCAGATTCCGGAGGCCCTCCGAATCCGCTCTCTGAAGAATCCAGCGCGATTCTCCTCTCCATGAAACCCGTACCAACAAGCCAGTCACAGAGACCTTCGGAGCTGGAAAGCGCTCCTCTGCAGAAACCAAGCAAGCCAATACAGAAGCCAGAACCAGGACCAGAGAAATTCGCACACTACATCCTACTTTCTGAACCGTTCTATGTCGAACTCGGAGTGCCTCGCAGAGCAGCAAGAGGATCGTTAAGGCATCTCGAAGACCCTCCTCTCTTTCAATATACCACTACTCGAACTTCGCCCCATCCAGATCGACACGGTAGACCACTCCCTTGGTGTATCCGACTGCATAGAGTCCCCCGGCAGGGTCCCTCCCGAAGGAAACAATACGATCCGGGGCCGTTCCAATCTGCCGGATGACCTTCAGCTTTCGATCCTTCTGGGTGATACCCCAGACCTTTTTACTCTGGTAGTCCGCACAGATGTAGACCCCATGGAAGCTCGACTCCGGATCGGTGCGCATCACGTAACCGCCGGTGACCGAAACCCCGTGCTTACGAAGGAAGGCCACAACCGGGGGAATGTACTCGGCACCCTCACTCCGATACTGCGTCGAGAATAACGAAAATCCCTCCTGGATGTTCCACCCGTGGTTTTCTCCCGACCGCACGATACACACTTCCTCAAACCGGTTCTGCCCTACGTCGCCAACCCAGAGATCTCCATTGGCTGGGTCAAAGCTGAAGCGCCACGGCTGACGTAGTCCATAGGCAAAGATCTCCGGGCGTCTTTCTTTTGAATCCCCGTTCACAAAGGGATTATCACCGGGAATCCCATAGGCCCGACCTTCTTCCTCCCGGTCCACATCAATCCGCAGAACACTTCCCTCAAAACGGCTTAGGTCCTGGGCCTTACCCTCGGGGTCTTCCTGCGGCCCACCATCTCCCATTCCGATATAAAGGAAGCCATCCGGTCCGAATTCCAGGCCGCCTCCATGGTGAAAGAGAGTATCGATATTCCACCGCAGGATACTCCGGGTTGGCCTTCCCGAATCGGTTCGGCGGTCCGCACTTGCTACTCGTTCCACCACCGCCATACCGCGTTGTTGTCCTGTCATGGTTTCGTGCATCATGAAATAACGCCCATTTTCCGCGAATCCTGGATGCAGTGCCACCCCCAGTAGCCCCTCGTCATTAGCCACGTAAATTTCATCGAGAATGTTCACAAAGGGTGAGATCTCTTCTTCCCCGTTCACTCTCTCCAACAACGAGATCGTTCCCCTGCTTTTCTCGGCAATCAAATAGCCCCCCTGCACCGTCGGATGCCCCCCGAACCACACCGGTTTATGAAATTTCTCATTCATCCCGAATACGGGCTCGAAGGCAACCTGCCGATCCAGAACCGGAATCTCCAGCGGCGTACCCGCCTCTTGAACAACCTTTGTCTCCGGTTGCCGGAGACTTTCAAGATAGGCAATCAGGTCGCGGAATTCCGCAGGGCTCAGCTGGGAATGCAAACCCCGAGGCATCAGAGAAACTGCTCCTGTCTCCTCCTTCACAACCTCGGAACGGGCGATCCGAAGATCCACTCCTCCGACCTGCCCAAGGACTACGAACTCATCCGTCCGGTTCCGCAGGATTCCCTGAAAACGCTCTCCTCTTCTGTTTTCCAGGATCGTTGTGGCATAGCCTGTCATGATCGAGGACGAGGGATCGAGAACAGACCGAGCCAGATCCGCGCGGGCGAACTTATCTCCGGCGGCATACAAATCTGGTCCCAGCCCGCTCGCAGAATTATCCACAGAATGACACTGGCTACAGGCAGTGCGTTGATCTGCGAATATAAGTTTCCCGGCCTCAACGCTTCCCCCCGTCATCGCGACCTTCAGAAACTCGCCATCGGGAAGGGGCTCCGCTCCTTCCATGAGAGCAGGAACAAGAAGAGATACCGCTGTGTAGGCAAACCAGCGAGGATGGGTCATAACCCAGACCTTAGCTCAACCTCCCGGACTGCCAATCGTTTAAGACCTAGCCTCAGACCTCCATGGCCGCGGGACAGGAGTTCTGAACTCGCCTCTGCCGGGAAAAATAGTAGGATGACAGCCCCATCAGCATGATCCGTCACCTCCTGCTCATCCTGCTGGCCATCACTGGCCTTCATGCCGAAAACCCCTTCCGGGTCCCGGAGGGATTTGAGATCGCACAATTTGCCGGAGATGACCTCACCCATGACACGTGGGCCATGACCATCTCGGAAGACGGGAAGGTCGCTGTCTCCGGGCCAGGGTATATCAAGGTCCTTCTAGATACGGACAACGATGGAGTGGCAGACCAGGCCGAGGTCGTCTTCAACAAAGCTCGTAATCCTCACGGCCTCCTCTGGAACGGAGACGACCTCCTCAGCGTTCAGCCAGAGGGGATTTTCCTGCATCGCACCCCTCCAGGTGAGACTCTTCCGGGGGGAGATCCCGAATTGTTTTATAAACTGCCCGGGGGAGGTGGAGAACACGGCCCCCATGGAATCCGACGCGGTCCTGACGGATGGTTTTACGTGGCCTGCGGCAATAACACCAATATCAGCAAAGGGAACATCACCACCGCCACCTCTCCCATCACCGACCCCTCGCAGGGAACGATCCTCCGCATCTCTCCGGATGGAAAACAGAGTGAGGTCATTGCCCACGGATTCCGCAACCAGTACGACCTCGCCTTCAACCAGCACGGCCATCTCTTCACTTTCGACTCCGACGGAGAGCGGGATCACCAACTCCCATGGTATTCCTACTGTCGGGTCTTTCACATCCGGGTTGGGGGACACCACGGATGGCTCCTCCCTGGCCACCAGCGCTCCTTCAATCGGCCTCCGTATTTCTTCGATTCCGCCACCCGACTCAATGAGATCGACCGCGGATCTCCCACCGGGGTGGAAGTCTACCGCCACACGCAGTTCCCCGAGCCTTACCGAGACGGCCTCTTCTTCGCCTGCTGGACTTATGGAAGGGTCTACTTCACTCCACTCACTCCGAAAGGAGAGTCCTACGAAAGCCACGATCACGAGACATTCCTTGAGCCCGTCGGCAATCTCGGATTCGCCCCCTCCGACCTTGCGGTCCATCCTCTTACCGGAGATCTCTACGTCTCAGTAGGAGGACGGGGAACCAGAGGGGCCGTTTACCGGGTCTCCTATCCGAACGGTCGAAAGGCGGCCAAACCCGTCGCCCTGTATGAGACCCCGAGGGACTGGTCTATCCATAAAGACCGCATTACCGCCCCCGCTCCTCTGTCGCCAGATCAAGCTCTCACCCTCTTTGAAAAGGCCAAGGATCCCTCCACTCGCCTCAACGCTATACGTCACCTCATGCTCACCATGGGAGACATCAGCACCAACGAGGCGCGCCGCCGGATTGATGCGGGCTACACCGCCAATAAGCCGGACGCTCTCGCAGGGGAACTCCGCCGAAGAGCCCTTTTTCTGATGACCGAAGCGTTTGATCCGCAAGATCCAGGCCATCCCCAGCAGTATGAGATTGCCCGCCTGCTCGCCATGCTGAAGGCAGATACAAATGCCGCAATGGAGGGTGTTGCATCCGCCCTTACTCGTTCCTCTCACCCGACTCACGACGCTCACTATCTCTTCTGTCTGTCCCAGATGCCCGGTCCAAGAGAGAGCGTTCGCGATAAAATCGCGAGAGGCTTCCTCGAAATCGACCGCAAGATTGAAGAGCGTAATCTCCTCACTGACCGGAACTGGGGTGTCAACCTACGGGATGCCCTGAAGGCCCAACTTGAATTCGATTCCGGAACAGCTGACCGGATGGCTCGATCCAAGAAAATATCTCCTGCCAGCGTACACCTTCTTTCCCTGCTACCAGAAAAAGACCACAGATCGATGGCCCAAGCGATGGTATCCAGCCCGCATGGATGGAACAGAGAAGCCCTTGTCTTTGTAGAAAAGCACATGCCTCTCCCCGGATTGAAGCCTCTTCTGACCACTCTACGTGGTGCCTGGAAAAGCGCTCCCCAACTCAGAACCGACCTCGCCGGATTTCTCTCTCGTCACGGCACTGAGGAGGATCGCAAAATTGCATCAGAGTTCCAACGGCCACCCACTACAAGAATCGACCTCACTCCTTTCGCAGAAAAAATGAAGATCGTTGACTGGGAGAAAGGCGACAGCACCCGGGGCCAGGCAACCTACGCTCGCTACAACTGCACGACCTGTCACTCAGGTAACAGGCGCCTCGGACCTTCCCTCCGTAATATCACCAAACGCTTCAACAGGAACGATCTTTTCCGGCATATTAACGAACCAAACCTGTCTCTTTCTGACCTCTACAAAGCCACCCAGATCACTACTGCTGAGGGTGTCTACATCGGGATGAAGGTTTACAGCTCTGAGGCCCAGACCATTCTTGAAACGGGATCAAATGAAACCATCAGGTTCTCCCGACATGACATTCTCAGCGAACGGTCTCCCAACCGATCACCAATGCCGGCAGGACTGTTGCTGGGCGCGAGTCCCGAAGAGCTGGCAGACCTTTACGCCTACCTTGAGAAGTTGTAACTTTGAGGTTCTCCTGACCTGTTACTCTTCGCTGTAGGCCTTGATCCAATCGATCTGGAGTCGGAACGGACCATCTTTCTTGTCGTAAATCATGACACCAAGACTATTGATCTTTTCCTTTTGAAGTGGATAACGATCCCGTGGGAGCTTCATTCCTCTCCAACCTGCCCCAAACGCACTAAAGGGAATCTTGGCAACCTGCCACCCCTTCGAGTCAGCCTTAGTATCGAAATCAGCGCGGTAGGTCGCCCGGCTGCCTGCCATCTCCAAGCCAAACTTGTAGGTTCTTCCGTCGCCCTTGAATCGGATCATCACCCCGTCCTTACCCGACATACCAAGTTCCCCGGGCCGCGTCCGGATCGAGGAAAACCCCCCGCCATTTGTGTTCGTTGACCCAGAAAAGACCAGTCTGTCGCCCTTGAAGGTGAATCCTCCCTTGGAGCGGCCACCCATCACATTGTCGTTTACCGTGATCCACTTTTTCCCGGGATCTGCCTCTGAAAAATCGAAAAGGGTGACTTTCTCAGCATTTTCGGATTTCTCGGACTTTTCCTTCGCGTCGGCGCCATTTGCCGGCCCAAGAACACAGATAAGACTGATTCCCAGCACAACAGCTGCGGAAAATAGTGCATTTTTTGGTCTCATTATCAAAAGGTTATGCTCGTTTGCTGAACCGTCAAGGCACAGACTCGGATTTACCACCTCGCTCGCCCCTTTTCCTATCGAACTGCGGAAAAATCTCTCTGCGCCTGCCTCTCAAGAGCATTGCCTCGATAACCTTATGGCTTCGTTTTTTCAGGGACCCATTGACGATCGCTAAGGGCTAGGGCAGCCTCCCCAAATGAAGAAATTCGTCCTCCTCGCCCTCTCTCTTTCGCTTGCATTTATGAGCTCCAATTCTCTCGCCGACCATCATAAGAAATCCTCTGCAAAACAAAGCGTCTACCGCCATGTGGTCTGCTTCAAGTTCAAGGACGAGGCCACTGAGAATCAAATCACAGCTATCGAAAAGGCCTTTGCCGCCCTGCCCTCAAAGATCAAGTCCATTACAGGCTACGAGTGGGGGACCAACGTGAGCCCCGAAAACCTCGCTCAGGGATACACCCATTGCTTTATCGTGTCCTTCAAGAACAAGAAGGGACTGGAAGCGTACCTTCCTCACAAGGATCACAAGGCCTTCGTCGAGCAACTTCTTCCCGTTCTTGATAAAGCCTTCGTCATTGACTTCGTCGCTAAATAGCGAGGCTCCTCAGAATCTTTTCTCAGAGGGTATTCCCTATTCAATAGACAGCAGGACTCGGGTGTTGATGACCTTCCCTCCTCTCCTGCTACCTGCAGCTTGCCTCCTTGTGTGCACCAGCTCCCTGCTGGCCTCACCCACCACAAGTTTAACTGAGACGCCCAGTCCTCTCGAGCTATGGAAACATTTTGATCCAGACGAGGGAGACTTCAATGAAGAGCTCGTCAAGGAGACTACCGCAGAGGGTATCTCCACTCGCGATTCCTACATCAGCGCTTACGTTCTTGGTGAAGAAATCCGTGTTTACTGCAGATACGCAGTAAAAACCGGAGCCAGAAATGCGCCCGGGCTGCTGAACGTCCATGGCTGGATGGGAGCACCTGCCATCGAGAGGGATTACGTGAAGAACGGATGGGCCGTCATGGCTCACGATTACTGTGGAGAAACCAGTCATCGCAGCCACTTCACGAGATATCCGAAAAAACTCCGCCGTGGAAACATGGACAATCAAATTGGATATCGGGTGAAGTCGAAACTCCCTGACGGTTCTTTCATCACCAACCCTGAACAAACCGACGATTATCTCTGGTATGCTATCCAGCGCCGGGTCCTCAGCTACCTTCTTTCTCAAAAGGAAGTCGATTCTGACCGCGTTGGAGCCAAAGGCTACTCTTATGGCGGAACCCTCATGTGGAACCTTGGAACCGATCCACGTATCAGGGCGTTCGTGGCCTACTTCGGCGTGGGTTGGCTCGAGTATTACCGCAGTCGAGGTGTATGGATGTATGACCGTCCAGTTGACGAACCTGAGAAGAATCCCGGCGAGACAATTTACCTCTCCGCGATCGCTCCTCAGTCCCACGCACCACATATCACCGCTGCGGCCCTCTGGCTGAATGGCACTAACGATCATCATGGAGGGCATGAACGGGGTGAACAAACATTCGGGGACTTTAAACCACACATCCCCTGGTCCTTTGCCCACCAGCCCAGAGGGCATCACGACACACGGGATATCGGACAAAACGCCCGACTATGGCTGGAGAAACACGTTTTGGACAAGGATATCGACTGGCCTGCAGAGGCGGGATCAAAAATCGTCCTCGACGCCCAAGGCGTTCCAGAACTGCACGTTAGCCCGGCCGACCCGGACAGGGTAAATCATCTGGAAATCTACTACGCGCTGAAGAACCCGGTCAGCTACGGCCGGGCCTGGCGCAACGCCACGCTACGCCGCAAGGGCGATGTCTGGATCGGAAAAATGCCGGTCCTCGACGTGCGAGACTATGTCTTCGGTTTCTCCAATATCCAATATGACAACACTGTAGTACGCTCCTCACCTTTCACCGCGACGATCCCCGAAAGCCTCGGCGACGCGATTGCGACAGATAGGCGTTCCCTGAAGCTGAGCAACAACGCCGCATGGTTCAACTCGGGCCCTGCGGAGGGGAAAAATGGCATCTCTGGATTCCGTGCACTATCGCCCCGGGGAACTTTTAACGAGCAGTTCAATGATCCAAAATGGCAGGCTCCTGAAGGTGCGCAGCTGCACTTCAAGTTTTACTGCACCCAGCCTCAGGTTGTGGAAATCGCAATTAACAATCACTTCCTTGCCGACATCGGAATCACCGCATCGGATGACTGGCAGGAAATGACTCTGGAAGCAGGACGATTCATCCACCATTTCAGCAAGAATCCTCTCGCGGATTGGTCCCAGACAAAAAAAGTCGCTATCAAGCCACTACCCGGTGCTGATCTGGCCAAGATCATCTTTGCGGACTTTCAATGGGTTTCGAATGGCAGGACCAATCAGTCCCATTAACCAAATCGCACCAGACACCGCCTCGTTCGCTACAACCCGGAACCGCTTCACCCGCAGAAGATCGGATCCGGGGGAACAGGAACTCAGTTCTTCAGTTTAAGCCGCGCAACGTAAGCAAATGAGGTCACGAAGAGATACTCCTCGTTCTCGTCAAAACAGCAGTTGGTAACCGGGTCTGGAAGCCTGATTGTGGCCAGCTTCTTACCCTCGGGAGAAATCACGAGAACTCCACCCGGTCCGGTCGCGAAGATATTCCCACTCGTGTGCATCTTCATCCCATCGAACCAGCCAGCGTCATCCTTACCGTAGGGCCCTTCAAAAAAGATTCCCCCATTACCATCCTCTGCAGAGAACCGCCACATCTTGGGGTCTTGCATGTCCGAACTTCCGACGTAGATCCATTTCTGGTCTGGAGAAAGAACGATCCCGTTTGGCAGGTCCATTTCATCGTTCACAAGGAAGATTTTGCCCGTGGCGGCTTCATATCGGTAGATCCCGCAATAGGGAATCTCCCGCTTCTCATCGACAAAGACCATCCCCTCCCCCGGAACACTGTTCGCGATATCACAATGCCCGTAGGGTGGATCGGTGAAGTAAATGTCACCGTTCGGAAGGACTGTGAGGTCATTGGGGCTGTTGAAGCGTTTGCCCTCATAGGTGGCAACCAGCGTAGAAAGCCCCTCTTGATTGATGTTATCGAAGGACAACTTGGCAAGCCTGCGATCCCCATGCTGACAGATGATGAGGTCCCCCGCAGGATCAAGGGCAAGACCATTAGACCCGAGGACGCCACCCTCAAAGAAAGGAACTGCTCCGGTATGTCCACCTGGAGAAAGAAACACACTCAATCCCTTTTCTTGGGACCACTGATGAATCGTGTTCCCCTTCACGTCCGAGAAGAGAAGCGTTTTCATGGAGGGAACCCAGACAGGTCCCTCCGCAATTTCAAACCCCTTGGCGAGCACTTCAAATTGAACCGAGGCATCGAGAATTTCGTCAACACCCGGGTCATGCAGTTCAACCCGACAGATCTGGTCGTCTGGGACCGAGGCACCGGCATCCGCCTCAGCCGGCTTGTTCTCTTCGTTGGTCACAAGGACGCTTGTCTTTTCTCCGCATGAGCACAGCAGAATCGAGATCCCCAAAGCGCTTCCGATTATTCCAAAATCTTTCATCCCGCCATTGCTAAAGACGTGGGCCCCGGCCTCAAGCCCAAAATTATTCCGAGCGAGGCTCTATACCTCCATAAGATAGGATCGCGCGGATCCCGTTTTAGTCAAAATAGGTATCCTCGTGACTGTAGGGAGGCGCGCAGCAACATAGGAAACGCAAGTCGCTGGTGGCGGTGATCTGGTGCCACGCCCCTGCCGGAATTACGACCGCATCCCCCGGTTTCATCACGCGGGTTTCTCCATCGAGATCCATGACCCCTTCCCCTTCGAGAAGAAAATAGAACTCCTCGCTGACCTTGTGGTAATGCCGATCCGTAGCATTACCCTTGGCGATTGTTGCCTCTGCAAGACTCTGCTGCACTACGGGAGCGTTGCTTAGATCCAGAATACTACGAATCGTGGAGCCATCCTTGGTTGTAAACGGCTTCTGTTCAGAGAGCTGGCGAACCTCCATGACAAGAGCCTAAACATCGCAATCAGGACTGTCACGCTTGCCCATCCAACTCATTCCCCCTAAGCAGTAGGAAATGGCCGACGAGAAAGAAACTACCGTCCGGGAGGAACAGGCCAGCGAACCCGGACGATCGAGCCAATTCAAGGCACTTTCCATCGGGATAGCCCTGATCGCATTTGCCCTCATCTACTGGCTCCTGCCGATCGAGGATACTGCTACCCATACCGCGGCGCAGGTCCGTACTGGCCTCGCCATCCTCGCCCTCGCTGCCATCCTCTGGCTCACCGAAGCGATTCCCCTCGCCATCACCACTCTGCTCGTTCCCGTAGTCGCCGTTCTGACCGGAGTCTTCAATGGAGATCCCAAGACCATTGTCCCACAGGCCTTTGCCGGTTTCGCTCATCAT